>NZ_JBHIQG010000109.1:0-7115 GCF_042196425.1 Bartonella sp. AD328YNZD
CTTAACCCTAAAACCGTAAACCCTAAACCCTAAAACCCTAAACCCAAACCCTAAACCCTAAATCCTACACCCTAAACCTAAAACCCTAAAACCCTAAACCCTAAACCCTAAACCTATTTTTTATTTTTTTAATTATATAGCAATGGATATTACGACGGAAATATTAAAATAACATTATTTATTTAGCAATGAATATTACGACCAAAATAAATAAATAATAATATTTTTTTATTCAGCAATAAATATTTCGATAGAAATAATAAAAAAATATTAATATCTTATTTTTTATTTATTTTGCAACGGATACTATTTAAAATATTGTATTATTCGTTGTTAAATAAATAAAAAATAAAAAATAATATTATTTACCTTAAATGTAGTTTACTATTGATATTTATTAAATTAATAAATTTTATATTAATTTATAATTCATTATTTTTAATATAACTTTTAGAATTTAATTGTATAATTTATGAATAAGATTTTTAAAATTTTGTTTATAAATTATTTATAAGATATGTTTTATAAAAAAACTAAATATAATAAATTTCTCTTTGCCAAATATTATCTTTCGTTAAAATACAAAAAGCGAGATAAAATAATTTATATTATTACTATTTGTGTTATATCTTTCTCATGCAATGTAATACAAAACTTCATTTAAGAATCAGAACTGCCCTTTCTCGAAATGAATGAGAGGGATATTTTTTTTAACGGTAATGGCTACAAAGGATGCAATCAGCACTTTCAAAAAACCACCAGCCAAAAAACCTAATGAACTTATTAAAACTGTCAGCAAAGGGACCTGAACCATATAAGCTACCCATGGTATTCCAAAAGAATAGACAATCCCAATGCCACCCACAGTATTTATCACAAATAATATTATAAAATTTAATCGTTTCCAAAATAACTCAACCATAAAGCCAATGAAAAATGCAGCAAATGGAAAACTAATCAAATAACCACTCGTAACTCCTAAAAAAACACTAATTCCACCACGACCACCAGGCAATAGAGGTAAACCAATCGCAATAAGCACAAGAAAAAGAAGTGATGCTAGAGCTCCCCTTTTTGCTCCAAGTATAGATCCTGCCAACATCGGAGCCATAGATTGAGCTGTAATAGGTACCCCCAGCAAAAAAGGAAAATAAATAGGAGGGAAAAGACTTAAAACAGCGTAAATCGCGGCAAATAAAGCAATATAGACTAAATCTTTTGTATTCACTGGATTATTCCTTCATTATGGAAAAGCTTTATTTATTGTTGTAATATTAATCAAAAATATCAGCTTTATAAAAGCAAATTTTTGATACCTTAGATATAGAAAAAATATTATAATAATTTGTTTTAATAATATTACTGATATAAATCATCTTAGATTCTACAATGTTTAATGATATCATAAATCAATATAGTTAAAATCAATGGACTTATAATGAAATAATATATTTATTTTAACTTATTATTATTTTTTTTCAAATGTACCGCATTATAATATTACATTCAAAATAAACACTTTTTTCTTTTAATGAATAAGAAAAACAGATCTTTTAATCGCGAGTACAAAAAAGGATACAATCAATACTTTCAAACAATCCCTTATCAAAAAACTGATGAAGCCATAAAAAAACTTTAATAAAGAGACTTTTTTCCCCACAGCATTTATCACAAACAACGTTATAAAATTTAACCGCTGCCAAAACAATTCTATCACTAAACCAATAAAAAATGCAGCAAATGGAAAACCTATCAAATAACCACTCGCAACTCCATAAAAAAGCACTAATTCCATCACAACCATCAAGCAATAAAGGCAGCCCAATCGCAACAAGGAGAAAAAAAGGAGCGACGCTAAAGCACCTCTTTTGGCCCCAAAGATGGACCCTGCTAACATCGGAGCCATAGATTGAGCTTTTAATAGGTACCCCCAAGCAAAAAAGGACGATAAATAGGAGGGAAAAAAACAAAAACAGCATAAATAGCAGCAAATAAAGCAATATAAGCTAAATCTTTTGTATTCATTTGATTATTCTTTCATTATGAGACATCTTGATGATTATGAAATACTGCATCAACAATATCAGCCATCATAAGAGCGCGCCTCTAATGCCTCAGCTATTTCTGAAGCCATTCTTATGGTTCGTATAATTAAAGGTATTGCAAGAGCAACAATGTTAGTATTAAGTCCGCGTGCTTGTTGTGCTTCACGTACCTCATTAAACTTTTCGCTCAAAAGAGGAATAAACCGGATAGCCATAGAGATAACCATACTCACTTTTGATGGATTTATACCAAAGCAACAAAAGGGCTGAAGCCCTGCTTCAATTGCGTCCACCATATCTGAAACTTTTGTTGTGAACGAAATAAGGGATGATAAAGAAAAGAGGATAACAAGACGTAATATGACCTCAACTCCCATAAGCCAACTATTAAAAATAGTTTGAAATACTAATAAAAGAACTAAAAGCAATCCCATTGATTTAAGCTGCTTTATCACGGTTTTAAAAGGGACCTTGGCAACTCTATAGAATAAGGCAACAAATAATAAAAAGAGTGCAAGAAATAATATAGATGAAACCATTATTATAGTGGTCCCACATACTGTAAGAAATAATAACTTAACCCCAGGACTAAGCCTATGAATAAATGTATCCTTTGGAATATATAAACCAATCATGACATTCTTTTTATATATTCCTTGATCGCAACAAAAGGGACATCATCAATTGCTATTTCCCCCTTATCAAAAACAAGTACTCTATCAAAATTTTTCAAAAATTCCAAATCATGCGATACAACAATCGCCGTTTGTGGTAATTCTTCTATTACTTTCGTAACACGATGCTTATTGCGCAAATCAAGTAATGTCGTTGGCTCATCAAAAATAATGTAATCTGGTTTCATTGCAACTACACCCGAAATCGCAATGAGTTGTTTTTGCCCATCACTTAATAAATGAACGGCATGATTTCTAAAAGCTTCAAGCTCATAGCGCTGCAAAATTTCATCTACACGCTTCTTAATTTCATCTTTATTAAGCTTTAAATTTTTGAGACCAAAAGATAAATCCTCTTCAACTAATGGTAAAACAATCTGATTATCAGGATTTTGAAAAACAAATCCAACTTTACGCTTTACTGCTTTCGCATCGCGTTTGGTATCAAGCCCATCAACGCTTACAAAACCATGAGATGGTAATTGGAGCCCATTAATAAGACGAACAAATGTACTTTTTCCAGAACCATTTGCACCAATAACGGCGATGCGACTTTCGGTAAGTTGTACAGTAATATTTCTTAAAACACACAAATCATCAAAAACTTGTGTTACCTTATCAAATTTTATGATCCCCAAGGTTTATTCCAATCAATCCCTTTGATTAGCTCTTCTTTCGCTATCGTTTCAGTTTATAACCTAAAAGTAAAAACAAGCACCATAGAGGAATAATAATGACTGCCAAACTCATATCAGGCATCTGCACTGGAATATATGACCTGAGAAAAGATGCCTTTATTCCTATCATCTCAAACAGTTGAGCTATGAATCCATTTTGTCCAAAACCACTTATAAACATTATACAAAATAATAAAGCAAGAAAGCATAAGCAAAAATAGTTAGCGTAAGGATATAAACCAAAAGCATAAATAAACGGCTCTTTTTTGTCCTTATGCGCCTTTCGAAACTTCAAATGAACAATAACAATAATGCCCCAAGTAATAACTGCTGCTGCTGTAGCAAGAGCCATGATCCGCATAAAACTATTATTGGGAATAAGAGTATTAACGATGATAATAATCGCAGTACAGATTGATGAAAATAGGATAGCAACATAAGGCACGCGTGCAAAATTAAGTTTACTAAAAATATGTGGTGCATTTTTTTGTACAGCTAAACTGTAAAGCATACGACCATTAGAATAAATACCACTATTATAAACTGAAATAGCAGCCATAATAACCACAAAATTCAAAATATGGCCCGCAGCTGGAATTCCTATCGCCTCAAAAATTGTTACAAAAGGACTACCATTTTCCTCAATCATATTCCATGGATTGAGCATCATAATAACACTAATAGAACCAACATAAAAAATTACAATTCTCCACATAACCTTACGAATAGCTGTGGGAATTGTTTTTGTTGGATTTAAAACTTCTCCAGCAGCAATACCAATCAACTCTGTTCCCCCAAAAGAAAACATCACCACACATGTAGCTAAAATAACTCCCTCTATCCCATAAGGGAAAAAACCACCATATTCCCAAAGACGATGAATGCCTACTTGATATCCACCTATTCCAGTGACAATAAGAAAAATTCCAAAAATAATCATACCAACAACGGCTGTAACTTTAATCAAAGCCAAACCAAATTCAAATTCACCGTAAAAACGAACATTCAACAAATTGATCAATGTCACACACACAAGAACAATAAAAGACGACTTCCAATGATCAATCAAAATCCAATGATCTAAATAAAATCCGACCACTGTAAGTTCGGTCATACTGACGAGAATATAAAGAAACCAATAATTCCAACCTGTTATAAAACCTGCTAAACTTCCCCAATATTTATAAGCAAAAAAACTAAAAGCACCTGATGTTGGTTCTTCTACTGACATTTCACCAAGCATTCGCATGATAAAATAAATAATAAGTCCCCCGAAAAGATAAGCGAGAATAGTCGAAGGACCCGCCAATTTTATAGTTTCTGTTGAACCATAAAAAAGACCCGTTCCAATAACGCCTCCTAAAGCAATCATTTGAATATGACGATTTTGAAGATTACGTTTTAATTCATTGTTCTTTTTGTTAAACATCATGCCTCATTACTTTTGTTGAGCCTAACCTCAACTTTTATCGAAAAAATTACGCACCTTTTTTCAAAAAGTACAACACAAACGTCAACTTATTTTCTTGTAATAATGCAACTCCTTATTTTTCTATGCATTACACGTATGTCCTGTTAAAATTTTAAGAAAAAATATGCTCCGCCTTTTATTTAAATTAATGACCTTCATTTTCGTTACACTAACAATTATAGCATTGGTCATTGACAACGCACACTCTGTAATCACATCACATTGGACAATAATCCCCCTTAATAAAATTTTAGCAAACCTTCTGCAAACAGATATCTACAGCCTTAATCAATCTCTATGCAAGATAATGCCTGATTTTCTGTCCTCAATTTGCATTACTCTCACTTATTTACCAGCATGGTCTATCTTTGGTGCTTTAGCAATAGTATTTTATATCTTAACTTACGAAAAACAAAAGCCTTTTCATAACATAGCATATACATATAACGACGAATATATTTAATCTTGAAAAAAAACTTCTAGAACTCACTGTACTATACACAACAAATATAGCTTAGAGCACCTCACTCTATCAAAACAACTGAAAATTACTTGATCATAAAAATGGATTACAGCTCTTTATTATAAATATATACCCTCACTTATGATTTCTATAGATAATGATAACATCACTCCATTTGCAATAATTCAAAGAAATTAGCGAATAAATCTAATGCCTTATTCCACCTATAAAAAACTCTGTACAGAAAAAGTTGAAATATATCAAAATCCCTAGATTCTTCTATAGCTGTTGCTTTATACTCTATAAAAACCTTTCTTACTTCAGCACTAAAAACCACGTGTAAAAAATGCCTTCTAATAGCAGCACACCTTATACGATTAAAAATTTTTGAAATTAATGAGGAAGCTTATAAAAACTGTTCTACATATTAAAAAAATGCATTCAATAAAAACTAATCTATCAATAACAGTAATCGTGATAAAGAATATCTCACCCCCTCCTCCCATTGTGATATTCACCCCACCACATCTAAAAAATCCAAGAGACTCTTACTAAAAAAATTTTAAAAAGTATCTTCTTGCTATTGAGAAAATGGTAAAATAACAGCTTCAGAAACACTCTGTTCTTCTAAATCTGAAAATCGTCTCGCTAAAACATCAACTTTTTTAGATATCTCATCCAAACTTTTCCATTGATTGGTTACTACACGAGAAAGCTCTTCAATGAATTTTTCTTGGTAAGCTAACTTCGTTTCTAGTTCTACCAACCGATTTTCATCCGACATGATTCTTACTCCATCTTAAATAAAAAATGTGATTAATTTTATTAATCCTCCCCCTTTTTCTTCCTATAAAAATGAAAAATAACTTTTCAACTAATTATACTCATCCTATTTTCACATTAATAAAGGTTTATGATGATCTTTGTTTTTCTAATCACTTATTCAATAAATTTCCTTCTTTGTTAGGAATCAGAAAATGTTTTTTATCTTTACTAAGATATCTTGACACCATTTTCTATTTTAAAGATTGACGTTTCCAGCTTCTTAACTTTGAGCGCTATCGTAAATTCGAAAGCATTTTATAGCATTAAGATCAAAAAATACTGCGCCCCCCTGGCTTTTACATATTTCTCCTCCTCCTTCAAATTATTATCATATCTTATAAATTATTGAAAAAATGCATACTTGCTTTTATACGTACTTTTAGCTATTACCCTCAGATTAGTTTTTGTCTCATTGACTTACAAACCTACGCCGCATTAGCTCAGTTGGTAGAGCACATCATTCGTAATGATGGGGTCGCTGGTTCGAATCCGGCATGCGGCACCATTTTTTATCTTTAAAACATTAAAATATATAGACTTTTTATTTAAACAGTAATTTTCAGACCACCTTTTAGACCACCTTCTACAGTTTATATAATTTTATCTAATTTGTTGTTATTTGCTCCGTATTTTTCTTGGGAGTAAATGCTAAGATCTTTTTCTTTCTCCACCTTACAGCTCTCCCTAGCTTATATAGCTCCGGAAACAACCCCTGAAGCATTCAATTGCGAATCGTTGTGGTTGATACACTAAAAAGCTGTGCACATTCACGGGTTGTTACATATCTATCGCCATCATCAAATATCATCTCATTACCTTTCTATTTTTATATTACTTATTAACTTATTACTTAAATGGGCGGGGGTGCTGGGAGGAGAAAGTCCCTCCATAGATTTAAGCAGCTTTTGCCAAAATCTTTTGCATCTCTTGTTCTATTTCCCCTAAAAAGATTTCGACCGC
>NZ_JBHIQG010000110.1:0-7079 GCF_042196425.1 Bartonella sp. AD328YNZD
GCCAAACCAAAACTCATCCACATTAAAGAACCGGTACGTGCCCAAGTAATCAAAGCATCTGCCGAGGTAACTAAAAAACCCTTATCTGATAATTCAGCATTAATATCACGAAAAAACTTATCGTTAGATCCTATCAATTCACCAGTATTGGGATCAATGATTCCTTTTGGTTTCGGAGCTGTAATTGTTGAATGATTAGATTTTAATTCCATTCAAGAGCTCCTTTTTTCCATTCATATATGAATCCAATAGTCAAAATCGCTAAAAACACAATCATCGACCAAAAGCCAAACACACCTATCGATTTGAATGAAACAGCCCAAGGAAAAAGAAAAGCAACTTCAAGATCAAAAATAATAAATAAAATTGATACCAAATAGAAACGAATATCAAACTTCATGCGAGCATCACTAAATGAATTAAACCCACATTCATAAGCCGATAACTTTTCAGGATCGGGGGAACGATATGCTACAATGTAAGGTATAATCAACAAAGCTCCAGCAATAACTGCCGAAACAATAATAAAGATCAAAACCGGTAAATAAGAGCTCAATAAATAAGCCATAACCCTCTTCCATCGTAACGAAATGCCTAAGCTTAACACAATTATTCAATATTGCGAAATCAAACAGGCAAACTTAATAACCGCTTCATTGACTCTGCTTATACAGCTTCAAAGATATACAGAGCGATACTTTTCTCATCGGCATAGGTAACGCAGAGAAAAAAAAGACGCAAGTCCTATTCTTATAATCATATAAAAAGAAAAAATATACTTACTTCCCCCCCTAAATCAAATACTCTACCACCTAACCTACAGTACAAGGACATCTTAAAAAGAAAGTCCTATGAGGAAATAGAAAATGGCGCGGGTGACGGGGCTCGAACCCGCGACCTCCGGCGTGACAGGCCAGCACTCTAACCAACTGAGCTACACCCGCGCATTTTTTGAACCAATTAATTTATTTGGTACAAGCGGTCGTGTAAGGGGTTCATTCGTTTATGTCAAGAAGGATTATGCATTTTTTAAAAAAATTATCAAATACTATCTTTATTCTTGCGTTTAGAAAAAAATTTCCTTAAAGAGGGTTCATTCAGTTGCTGATTATTGCATTGGGCGATTAGCTCAGCTGGTAGAGCGCCTCGTTTACACCGAGGATGTCGGGAGTTCGAGTCTCTCATCGCCCACCATTCAATTTTATACTGCAAGTGACTTATTGATTTTATTATTTTTTTTAAAGTACGGGATACGTGGATAAAAGTTAGGGAATAGGATTTTTCAACCTATCTCTATAGGATGCCTCTTTTTTTGCAAACTTTCTCAAGAAGGTCTTTTAATTCTGCTAAGTTTTGTTGTGAAAAATTCTCTAAACTTCTAACAAACTCACCAACCGCCTCATGCCTCAACGGATCAGAAGTCTTGATTGTAAAACTTTTGCGACAAGCATAAGCTGCTTTCCTTAGGAGTAAAGCCTTCTCTTTATCTAAACCATAAAGCTCTATGATCTTTTCCTCCAGTCCTACAGGAACAGATTTTTTGCCAATCTCTATAGAAAATAAAAATGCTAAAGATACAGCTAATTTTTAGATTTTATTGGTCATTATTTTAAACGTGTGAAGATATTGTACACTATCTCTATATAAAAAAACCTTATCAAGCATATACAATATCTATTATATAGTACGTTTAATATCATCGTAAAATTTAAATCCTACAATAGGATATATAAATTAAAAATATTGGTGTACTCACGTTTGTTAATCTTAATGCGATAATTTTTGATCTCTCTTCAAAAACGAATATCATTATAGTTTTTAAGGAAGATATCGTTAACTTTATACAAGCTCATGCAAAAAAAACTGATATTTTGTTCCAACTTTTTTATGGCATATTTACCCTGAGGAGATGACATTACAAGTGATGCTGATAACCTTGTATTGCTTTTACTTAACTTGCCTTTTCATCCACCTTTAATTTCTAATTTGAGATTTTTTCTTTATTTTTATCGGAACATAAAAAATATAAACATCATATGTCCTTGCGCTTCTTTACACAATCTGATTCTTGCTAATAAAGTCTTCCCTGCTTAACTTTACCAAAGATACAACCAAAGTCTCTTAAAGCTTTAATGCAATAAAAAGTGTGATTATCAAATACACGCGACTTGTTTATTATTGCAAATTCTTTTCTTTAAAAAGACTATAGTCTTCTAACAGCGTTTTTTGTGTGAAATTATCTATCTTTTCAATTAAAAAAACTTTTATTGTTTAGCTTTTGTTTTTTTCTCAAAGAGATGAGGGCTTTCAATAATAAGCTTTTCTCGCGCTTTTTGTAACTGTTTAATGATTTCATCAATTTTTGATGGAGAACAAAAAGCTTCTTGGCTATTCAATAAATGCAACCTCTCCTTCCCCTCATATAAACATTGCATCTGGGATTGAAGTATTCTAACTTCTTGAAAGAAAAGACGCCCAGTTTCCTTAAAACCATTATTAAGTGAAAAAAGTTGATCGGAAATGGATAGCAGAATTTGTTTTAAAAAGCGTTCATTTTCTTGACGTTTACGATATTCTAAAATAAGAGCATGGCTTATCTCATCTAATTGTTGTTTCGTAGAATCAATTTGACGCAATAAATTTGGTTTTTCCCCCATATCACCTTTTCTCACCTTCACAAGCATAGTATGAATGTCTAACAACTTAATTGCGGAATGAGATAAATAATCAACAACTGTAGGGGTATTGACATAGCGTTTTCGTGCATTCATCACAAACTTACCTAATGACTGTTTTTTTACATTCATTCCGCTATTTATTTTTATTTTACAAAGGCATTCTAAAGAAAGTGCTAAAAAATATTATTCTAATGCATTATTCGATGAAACCTTTTTTCTCTTTTCACTATCAACGTGGAATTCGTGGAGAGAGAAAACGTACAGGTGTATAAAGGATAAGATGTGTTGTTTTCTCCAACACACTACTACCATCAGCAAGAAGAGCTTGACTAGGTGACAATTCTGTACCTTGCATAATTGTTGAAGCCAAAGAACCTTCTCGAGAAAGAGCCATCAATGTTGGCGAAGATGCAAAGACATTATGGGCCCCTCCATCTACATGAGAGAAATCAAGAACAGCTATTCCGTTTTTACGCAACATTTCAATATCTGAGCCATCACCCACACGATGATGTCCACCCGTAAGACGTCCTGAAACAGCAAGAGCTTTATCCGCTCTGGATACTAAAATAGCTGTTGGCTGTGGGAGTTTTTTTATATCATTAAGTTGGCGCTCAAATACATCAACATCAATGTCTGGTGCAGCCATTAATAAACTTGTAATACGATGAATAGGCTTATATTTTCCCTGTAGGGCTAAAGTTCTAAATGCCTCCATTATAACAAAATTGCCCATAGAATGTGCAATGACCGAAATCTGATCAGCATTGGTTTCACTAATAAGTGTCAAAAGCTCTATTAATCCGTCACGGGCAAAATTAGCACTGTCACGATCATAAATATAAAGAGGAACTGATCCAGCAGAAGGCCAAGAATAATGCACAGCGACAACATTTAAAGAATAATCGTGTGTAAACTGCGCCGTACGAAATGTACCATCTGCAAAATTATTATTATATCCATGGATAAAAAGAAAAATTTCTCTTTTTCCTTTTGGCTTTTTTGCTAAAGCAGCATTTAATTGCTGCTTAAACTGTTCTTTATTATCGTATTTTTGTAATGCTACTGCTGCAAAATATTTATCATGCGTAGGTTTATACGCATTTATTTCAACAACTCCCTTTACATGTTGCTGGGGGATTCCTACATCAACACGATTATAATGCACTTTATTTGATCGCTCTATGCCATAAGGTTGAGAGTAATTATTTTGCATCATACGACTTGTTGCAACATACACTGGAACAATGGCTTTTGGAGAAATTGGTTTTCCTTCAACTTCCCTTTCTACTGCAATCATAGAAGGAGTTGCATGCACCCCATGCCAAAGTACAGCACGCGAATCGCTACATGCTGATAATAAAGAAATACAAATAAGAAGTGTTAAATATCTTAAAACCACTATACTTTTCACTGCAACACCATCCCACCCTATAAAAAATATAACATTTCAAATGCACAGAATTAAAGTAATAAAAAATGAAAAATTAATGAAACATTATTGGAAATACACCAACAAATAATAAAAAAAGAAAGATTTCTTTATAATGATACATTCTCTTTTTACACAACTTCCTCTCATTACAGAGATTAATTGCCAAATGGTGCGGTCGAGAAGACTCGAACTTCCACGGGTTGCCCCACAGCGACCTCAACGCTGCGCGTCTACCAATTCCGCCACGACCGCACGTGGTGAAACAAAAAACTTTGGATTCCAGCCTTTAACAAATCATCAAGAAAGGTACAAGCCAATTTTCTGTTTCTCATAATTTATTTTATCCAGATAATTTATAACTTAATAAAGATTACGAGAAATATGGGCTTTCCTATGATCTTTGAACCATCATCATAAAATATGCTTGTGCAGCTTGATCTTTTTCATAAGAACCATGAAAGTTTTTGGTAATTGTTGTAGAACCCTGTTTTTGAATTCCTCTCATAGTCATACACATGTGCTCAGCCTCAATCAGTACTGCGACACCAAGGGGTTTTAGATATGTTTTTAAAGCGTGAGCTACCTGCGCTGTCATAGCTTCTTGTGTTTGTAAACGACGAGAAAAAATATCTACAACACGTGCAATTTTTGAAAGGCCAACGACTTTTGTATTAGGAAGATAGGCTATGTGCGCTTTCCCGATAATTGGGATCATATGATGTTCACAGTGTGAATAAAAAGGTATATTTTTTACGATTACCGATTCATTGTATCCTGAAACCTCTTCAAAAACCGTGCCTAAAGTTTCTTCAACCGATTGACTATAACCATTAAAAAGCTCGCGATATGCCTTAGCCATACGTCTTGGTGTATCTAAAAGCCCTTCTCTACTTGGATTTTCCCCTACCCATAAGAGTAATGTACGAATCGCTTCTTCTACCTCTTCAATATTAGGACGCTTTTCTTCAGATAAAAAAGAATCCTTTGAACCTTCTTTAACAACATTACGCATTCAAAAACTCCAACCCTACTCTCTACAAAGCATTTGCTAAATATCTATTTCATTTTGTATAATCTCTATATAAGCGAATTAAAAGTTTAAACAATCACAGCTCTCAAAATTTCAGGCAATAGCGCATGATTGATAATATCTATAATGATAAAATAATTGAATATGCAGCACATATAAGCAAAATTGGGCGCCTTAATAATCCTGATGCAACATCAAGGAAACATACACACCTTTGCGGTTCAACAATTATCGTAGATTTAAAAGTAAAAAATGATATTATTACGGATTTTGCCCATGAAATACACGCATGCGTGCTAGGGCAAGCTTCGGCTTCACTTTTAGCATCTCATATCATCGGAAAAACAACACAAGATCTTAAAATATTGCGTGAAATTATCTATCAAATGCTAACGCAAGATGGTCCTTCTCCTCAAGCTCCATTTGAGGATTTTTCTTGCTTACAGCCCATTAAAGACTATAAAGTGCGCCATGCAGCAACACTACTGCCCTTTGAGGCAACGATAGATTGTATTCAAAAAATTGAAGAAAAATAAATGTTCAAATCGCAATCTCGACAAAAAAAATTGACTCGAAATTACACTGGCACTTGGCAAAAAACACCCGGACGATTATTGGGCATTTGCTTAATACGTCTCTATCAAATAACACTTTCGAGTCTTATAGGCAATCAGTGTCGCCATGCCCCAACTTGTTCAGAATATACATATGAAGCGATTGCACGCCATGGGCTTTGGGCTGGTGCATGGATGGGATTTTTTCGTATCATGCGTTGTGGACCCTTTGGAACAGCTGGCTTTGATCCAGTCCCTCCATTACTGGGAAATTCTTGCTGTTTTTATAAACCTTGGCGTTACTGGAAAATTTCTGACAAACACAATAAATAATCCTTTTCTTTTTTTATATGTACTGATAGAAAAATTAGTCTATAAGCTTTTTACTTAGTTTTCACGAAAAACCATCCGCAATCGTTAGCGGAATTGGATTTAAAGGGTGTTTTTATGTCTTGCTCTATTTCTCTTTCTTTTCCAGATGGTTCAAAACGTAATTACCCCGCCGAAATGACAGGTTTGGAATTAGCAGAATCCATTTCTAAATCATTAGCAAAAAAAGCAGTCGCCTATAGTCTTAATGGCATTATGCGAGATCTATCGGATTCATTGGGACAATCTGGTCAAGTAGAGATTATTACCCGAGAAGATTCACGTGCTCTTGAACTTATAAGACATGATTGCGCCCATGTTCTTGCTGAAGCAGTGCAAGAACTCTTTCCTGAAACGCAAGTGACAATAGGTCCTGTTATTGAGAATGGATTCTATTATGATTTTGCACGCCAACAACCTTTTACATTAGATGATCTTACCGTCATTGAAAAAAAAATGCGTGAAATTATTCAACGCAATAAACCTTTTAGGAAAGAAATTTGGTCTCGTGAAAAAGCAAGAAAAATTTTTTCTGAGAAAAAGGAATTTTATAAAGTTGAACTTATTGATAGCGTTCCTGAAAATCAAGATTTAAAAATCTATTATCAAGGAGAGTGGTTTGATCTTTGCCGCGGACCGCACATGCAATCTACAGGCCAAATTGGAAATGCTTTCAAATTAATGAAAGTCGCAGGTGCTTATTGGCGTGGCGATGCCAATAATCGGATGCTTACGAGAATTTATGGAACAGCATTTGCAAATGAAAATGACTTAAAAGCCTACCTCCATATGTTAGAAGAAGCTGAAAAGCGTGATCATCGCCGCTTGGGACGTGAAATGGACTTATTTCATTTTCAAGAAGAAGGACCAGGAATGATTTTTTGGCACAAAAAAGGCTGGAAAATGTTCCAAAATTTGATCAACTATATGCGTAGACGCCTTGATGATCATCAATATGCTGAAGTTAATGCGCCACAAGTTCTCGATAGGTCACTTTGGGAAATATCTGGCCA
>NZ_JBHIQG010000111.1:0-7071 GCF_042196425.1 Bartonella sp. AD328YNZD
TGGAAAAGCTCTTCTGTTTGTGATTGCAAAATGTTTTCGTTCCCAAAAACAACTTTACACCAATATTGGATTTGGGCGCGGTGTCTTTTGACTTTTGAATGTTGTTGAATTTGGGTAGAAATTTCTGTCTCTGAAAGAGTTTCTTTTTCACGATGATCTGGTTTTTGCAGAAGTTTAGCGACGGCTTCCTTCCCCATTAAGCGTTCATAGTTTTTGAGTTCTTGCTCTGGAGATTGTAAGAGGCTCTCTCTTGCCTGTTTTACAGCTTCTGTATAACAATCAACGGTGATACTGAGAGCGGAATAACTCTCTTCCGCGTGTCTACGTACTCGACTTTTGAAGCCAAACGCGCTGGTGCCGGAAAGTTTAGCAAAACTTTCAGGATATGCTGCCATGCGCCATGAGAGCTCTTCTCCTGCAGCGGGATCTCTTTGAATTTCCTGCATTTTTTCTTGCAAAATGTTTGGGTTACCATAGGCACTTGCGGATAAACGTTGGATTTCCTCTTGATAGGTTCGAACCAATGAATGGTGTGGAAGCAATAGAATGATTTCTTCCTCTGAGAGAACTCTTGTTGTCCTTTGGGTAACTTGTGAAGTAACTGTTGAGTGTGTCGTTTCAGGTTTTTGCTGCCTTTTGGTAGAGCTGCCTCTTGTTAACGAAGCTGTTCGATTTGTTGATGCATGTACAGTTTCTTCGCTTAAAAGAGATTGTCTTTCCTCATCTTCTTCCGGTATAGATGATAGTCTTTTGCTTTTTGAAGGTGTTTCTTTAGGAAGGGGGGCTGCGCCTGAGACCTCTGCCGCCGCTTGTTCATAGAGTTTTATAAGTTCTTGTATTGAAGAGGATGGAAAAGGATGAGGGTGTTTTTTTTTCATGCATGTTTCCTTTCAAAAATTGTTTTAGAAAACCTCTTTGGAGCACTCTTGCCTTTTATGCTTGGATTGCTTTGAGATAAAGGAAGATATCGAACTGAATGAGCTCCAAAGATCTGCGCTATTTTTAATCAGCTTAATGGACATTTGTGTCTTTTCTACAGTTTTTTTGTGAAATATTATCAATAAGTTATCAATAGTTATCGTGAATTACAGGCGCCATTTTTAGGACTATTTTTTGTAACATTCTAAAACAATTCTTGGCGCAATCGCAATGAAACGATTTGCGCCAAGAAACTCACTGAAAAAAAGATTACATGAAAAACAAAAACTATCTGTTTTTATGTTTATGCCCCCTTACATGGCATAAGAAAATCCTTTTTCTCCATGTCTTTGTCGTTGAGGGCTGTGCTCTGGACTATTGTGTTCTTGTCCTCTTGTGTGATGATGACGATGATGATGGTGTTTCTCAACTTGCTGAGAATTTTCTTGACGGCGTCTTTGTTCCGCTAGAGGGGTTTGCGATAGCCTCTCTGTGGCTCTTTCTACAGCCTTTGTATAATCATCAATGGCGTCAACAAGCGATTTAAAACCCTCTTCAGCTTCTTTGCGTGTTTGACTTTTTAGTCCAAGTGCGGTACGGCCCGCAAGCTTATGTATAGACTCAGGATCTTCAGCAAGTTGATCTGAAAGCTCTTTTCCTTTATTGGGATCTGTAAGTATGCTTTGCAAATGTTTTTGGAAAATTGTATCATTGCCATAAACAATTTTACTCCAATGTATAACCTCTTCTGCACGTGCTTGGACCTGTCGATTTTTTAAAAGCATTACACTCTTTTGGTCAGTTGTGAGAGAAGGTGAAGGCTTTCCTCTTTGGTGCGGAGCAACCGTTGTATAGTCGGTTTCAGGATCTTCTGTCCTTTGATGTTTACCTCTTGAAGAAGCGGTAACGCTGCTAACGGATGCGTATGTAACCTCAGCTTCGCGTTTTGGGGGAGCAACCTCTGTATAATCGGTTTCAGGATTTTCTCTTCCCCGATCAGGATGTCTCCCTCTTGAAGGAGAAACACTGCTAACGGATGCGTATAGAACTTCCTCTTCTGGGGTTGGTCCGCGCTGGTTTCCTCTGTTTGGTTTATTAACTTGTGCATAGAGGGGCTCTGTGCTCTGGGGTTGTGGGTGACTTTTTTTCATGGCTGTTTCCTTTCAATATTTTTAGAAAACCTCTTTGGTGCATTCCCCACTTTTAGTTTTGATAACTTTTATATAAAGGAAGATATCCAACCGAATGACCTCCAAAGATTTTGCGCTATTCATATCGATAGGTAATGAACATTTATGTCTTTTATACAGTTTTTTTATGAAATTTTATCAATAAGTTATGATAAATTATAGGATCCACTTTTAGAACTATTTTTTGTAATATTTTAAAACAACTCTTGGTGCAATCACGATAAAATGATTTGCACCAAGAAACTCACTGAAAAAAAGATTACATGAAAAACAAAAACTATCTGTTTTTATGTTTATGCTCCCCTTACATGGCAAAAGCCATTCCTTTTTCTCCATGTCTTTGTTGTTGTGGGCTGTGCTCTGGACTATTTTGTTCTTGTCCTCTTGCGTGACGATGATGGTGGTAATGTCTGTCTTCTGTATCTCTTTCTGGACTTTCTTGTTTTTGACCTCTTTCTCTTTCCTGCTCCCGTGTAAACTTTTTATGGAGCTTTTGTGTATTATATATATGTCTCTCAAGAGCTGAGCAAAGAGGACGAAAACCATCTTCAGCTTCTCTGCGGCTTAGAGATTTTACACCAAGTATTTTGTGACCTGCAAGCTTACCAGCGCTTTCAGGATTTTCTGCAAGGCTCCATAAGACTTTTTCTGCATTTTGAGGGTCGTCAAGAATCTTAGCCAGTTGTTGATTCAAAGCATGTTCGTTACCATAAACAACTCTGCACCATTCTTGCGTTTCTCTTACACCATATTGAAAGTCTACGTTTGTTAAAAGCTTTGTTGTAACCACATCTTTTGGGGTTCTGGGAGGGGAGATTCTGCCTCCGCCAACGCCTTGATAGATGGGATTTTCTAGTTGTTCAGACTCTTGCCCGCCTTCAGCTCCCATGCCAACCGTTGCATAGACAGATTCGAGTGGTCTTTGGGGAGAGCGACCACCTTCTGTACCAAATTCAAGCTCTGAATAGAGATGATGTTTTGATTCTTGGGGATGTCGTCCACCCTGTGCACCTTCACCAACTGTGTCGTAAGGTGTTTGCCAATCTTGCGCTGCCAAATCTGTTATTGAATAGGGGTTTACGAGTTTGTCGGTGCGTCGCCCATCACTTGGTCTTTCACCAAGTCTGTCATAGGGATTTCCTAGTGGCTTTTGGGGAGCATAGGCCGTTTCTGATGGTTGTTGAAGTGTATATTGAGGTGAGGTGCGCTGTTCTTTGGGTGGCTTATTAACTTTTGCGTAGAGGTCTTCTACATTAGAAGCTCCTAGGTTTTGTTGGTCAAGTGGCTTTTTGGGAGCATAGACCGTTTCTGGTGGTTGTTGAAGTGTATATTGAGGTGAGGTGCGCTGTTCTTTGGGTGGCTTATTAATTTTTGCGTAGAGGTCTTCTACATTAGAAGCTCCTAGGTTTTGTTGGTCAAGTGGCTTTTGGGGAGCAAAGACCGTTTCTGGTGGTTGTTGAAGTGTATATTGAGGTGAGGTGCGCTGTTCTTTGGGTGGCTTATTAACCTTTGCGTAGAGGTCTTCTACATTAGAAGCACCTAGATTTTGTTGGTCAACTTGTCGTCTTAGTTCCTCTACATTGGTAGAAGGGCTTGGGTGATTTTTTTTCATGGCTGTTTCCTTTCAATATTTTTAGAAAACCTCTTTGGCGCATTTCCCACTTTTTGATATTTTTTAAGACAAAAGAAGAATATCAAACTGAATGGTCTCCAAAGACTTCGCGCTATTCATATTGATATGTAATGGACATTTATGTCTTTTATACAGTTTTTTTATGAAATATTATCAATAAGTTATAGTAAATTATAGGATTCATTTTTAGGACTATCTTTTGTAACATTTTAAAACAATAGGTGGGCGCACTGGAGATAAAATGATTGGCGCTAAGAGTTAGTTGGAAGGCAAAAGTTCACGCGTTTTTAGCCGGTAAGAGCAAGCGATGAAGAGCGACTAACTTTCAAGCTGCGGGCTTGACATTGTGCTTCTTGGGTGTTCTTTACAGTATTCGCAATTTCTTTTGCTTTGCTTTCCGATGTCCCAAGGAGGCACGCTAGTCTGGTATGGTCTTTTTCTTGTATGGCTTTACGATCTTCTGAGGATAGACGATTGTGTAGTTGTCGTGAAAAGGTATGGAGTTCTTGTCGCAGTGAACGAGAATGCAATAAAGCTTCCCTTTGTTGTTCTTCTGATAAGGAAAAAAGGTTTTGTAAATTTTTTCCAGGTTTTTCGACAGCGTGACTCAATCGATTTTGTTCTCTTTGGTATTGCTCTAAAATTTCTTCTTTTGTTTGTTGTGTTATTGTGGCATAATTTTTAAAGGCTTGGCTGAGTTGTGGAACAGTCTGTTCGGCTTGTCTGCGATTTGAACTTTTCATGCCAAGTATTTTACTTCCTGCAAATTTAGAAATTGATTGAGGGTTTTCTAAAATTTCATCGGCAAATTGATTTCCCAAGTTTGGAGCTGCCGTTACGATACCTAATGTTGTCTTTAAGGCGTGGGTTTTACCATAAACAGTCTTTGATAAATTTTCGATTTCTTTTCGGCATGCTTCAACATAAGCGTCATTTGAAATCTTTTCAAATAACTCTTCATGGGTAAGAGGGGCTAATGTTTCTTTTGGGATCAGTATTTCTTTTAAGCTTTGAACGTTGGTTTTTTGAAAACAGAGGTGAGCACCGTTTTGTAATGTTTTGACTTGTTCTGGGGGAAGATCATCTTTGTGTCCGACGACGAAAGCTCCCTCTACTTCCATGACAAAACCTTCTGCTGAAAAACCTCTAAAGATGCCTTCATAGGTTACATCTTCTTTTGCAGCAACAACAACACGATTGTTAATTTCATCCAATCCAGCGTTTCTCATTTGGGAGATGAATTCTTTTAAAACAAGGGATTTTTGCGGATGCGTGATATCTTCAAAAAGATCTTTCATCGGTTGAGGATTGCCATATTGCATGGCTTCAATACAAGCTGCTGTCATGCGTCCTTTTGTGATGAAAGAAAAGTCAATGGTATGCCCTGCTGCTTGTCCAAGTTTTTCCATAAACATTCGATTGACGCGCCCATTCCCTTTTCTAAAAGGATGCGCGTGTTCAAGCGCCATAAAAACTTCAGCGGCACTTTCAGCAAATTCTTGGCGCGATAAACCTTTTAAATTGTTCTTTTCATTAAGTGTTTTTTCGAGTTGTTTTAGTTCTTTTTGAACCTTCGGTCCAATAGCAAAAGGAACTTCATAACCTTTGGGACGCATCGCCGGCATATGGGCAGTGGTGCCATCTTCAAATGTAAAGGATGTATCGCGGGTGTGGCCCGCCCATTCAAAAGTTTCGTAGAAGAGGCTCCAGTGGATTAGTTTTAGATAGGAAGCATCAAATTTTTGTGGGGGTGGTTCATGGCGAAAATTTACGGCTGCTTTAGTGACGTCATGGGTACTGCGTTGATAGAGTTTTTTAGGGTCTTTGATGCCATATTTATTTTTGAGTGTTTTGGTTCCTTTATATAGATAATTTTGCTCTAACATGTAATCTCTCCTAAGTAGGTAGGGTGGTGGTTGATGAGCGTCTTAAACGCTGCCATGTGAAAAATTCCCCTTCGCGTATTCTTTTGAGATTTTGGTTGTTATGAGAGGGAGCATTTTTCCCTCAAGTGTATGGGTTGTATCAATCGTTTTGTGATGCTTTTGAAAAGCTTTTCTGATGTTTCCTGTGTTTATTATCTTGTGCTGTAAAATACTTGGTATTTAGGGTGCTGATATGAAGCTCATGAGTGGCCAGAAAATGGATTTTCTATAAATTGACTTTGGGCAAAATCTTCGTTCTTTGAGGTGTAAGAAAGAGGTCAAAAAGAAAAATGTAGCTTAAAACTGTTTTTTCCTTTAACAAAGTTATTTGCAAGAGCGCTTTGATGAGGGGCGTGGATATAGCGGGTGTAATCGCTCTTGGTTAGCGGATGGTGCTGGTACTTTTCATACACAGCTCTCAGATTGGTGAATCTATGGGCAAAAGCAGTCATCAAAAATTTTTCTCCATTATGTTTTTCTTATTGCTCCATATGAATATTTTGCCATACGGATATCTTTTTTGTGTATTTTTGCAACAAAATGTTTTTTATTTTATATTGTTGCTCTTATTATATTGCGCTGCTCTAAGATCCATGAGAGAGAAAACTCTTTCTTTGGTTGAAAAAAAAGCTTTTTTCAGCGCTTTATCGTTAAAATAGAACACTTTATGATATCGTAAAGGGGGGAAAGCTTGTGTAAGAATGATTTATTCATTTTGATGTATATCTTAAATATTTTTTGGGAAAAAATCGATGTTCTTGAGTGTAGGTGTTTTGAGAGTTCTTGTCTCAAAGATCAATCATTTGTTTTTCTTAAGCCTTGATATTGGTGATTAGCGTTGTGAAATGTTTTTGGTTGTTTGTAGGGGATAAGTTATACACAAAAAGCTTTGTAGGAATGTATTTGCAGGACTTTTCCAAGTGGAGAGGTTGGTTTAGTTATAGATAATTTGAGGGTTTTGGTATTTCTTATAAAGACGATGGGCGCTGGTAAAACGATACACAAAATACAAAAAGGAAAAACACGGATTTTTTTATCATGTTTTCCTTATATGTGTGTGTGGAAGCGGTCAAAAACTTTTTGTTAACGGGTTTTTAAAAAACAGAAATCTATGTTGTTTCTGTGGTTGTTCTTTTCATAGTCAAGATCTCATAATAGAAGGTTAGTTTTTCTTTTGTGGAGCAAAGCGGTTTTTTGCAGCAGCGGCTAACATTTCTTTTCTTCTGAAATAGATGGCGCGGCCACATCGCAAAGGGTGCTGTCCTTGCATAAGAATAATTTGTTCATCTTGACGCATTTCTTGAATTATCTCATGGGGTAAAATGAGAGCTCTTTTTAAAATATTCATATAACCACGAAAATCGACTCCATCTAAGACAAATAAAATAGGCTTTTGTAGCTTTCG
>NZ_JBHIQG010000112.1:0-6852 GCF_042196425.1 Bartonella sp. AD328YNZD
GATGGATCTTCCGCTTTTTGATTAAGATATTCGAGACGTTTTAGTGATTGATCCCAGTCAAAGATGCCCCCTTAGCAATTGAATTGCTTTCTGGATTTCATAAACTAATGTTTCTATTTCTGCTCGCATAATTTAACACCGTATTTTTTAATACTCTTTCTGGTTATGTCTCTTAGCATTTTATACAAATTTAAGAGCTGCTATCAGAAAATGGTACGGTTTTATCATTCTATTTACGGAACCGACATTGTAAAAAAATAGATAAAAACCATAACTCATGGCAAAAAAGATTTTATCGATTAATACAGCCCACCCGTCCCACTTTCAAGAGCTTTATTGACTTGTGGAGAAGTGGTTACTGCAGGAACACCTTCTTGAAAAGAATTCGTACTCCCAATGACTTGATAGATATCAGCAGGACCAGTCCCTGGTTTAAATGCTTCTATAATGACATCTTGATCTCCTCTTTCGGCAAGCATTCCTGTTTTTCGATTAATTGGCATTAAAATCATACCCTTTGGCATCTTAAAGGGAACATCTGGCTTCCCTTTAAGAGCATCTACCATAAAATCACCAAAAATAGGTGCAGCTAATGAACTTCCTGTTCCATTATATCCTAACGGAGCTGGTTGATCATAACCGACAAAAATACCAACGACAATGTCAGGAGTAAATCCCATAAACCAGACATCCTTAGAGTCATTGGTTGTTCCTGTTTTAGCGGCAATATGTCGATTAAGATAACGTAAACGTGCCGCAGTACCACGCTGAACAACCCCTTCCATCATCGATGTAATTTGATAAGCCGTCATAGGGTCAAGAACTTGATCTCGCTCATCAATCAATGTGGGCTCACTTTGATTATTCCATGAATTCGTATTACAATTTTCGCAAATACGATCATCATGACGATAAATTGTCTTCCCATAACGATCTTGAATTCTGTCTATCAGAGAAGGTTTAATAGAGCGTCCGCCATTGGCAATAACGGAATAAGCTGTAACCATCCGTAATACTGTTGTTTCACCAGCCCCTAAAGCCATGGGAAGATAAGGCTGCAATTTATCTACCACCCCAAAACGTTCTGCATATTCAGCGACAAGAGGCATTCCCATATCATTGGCAAGCCGTATTGTCATAAGATTACGAGAATGCTCAATACCGTAACGCAACGTTGAAGGTCCTGCAAAGGTACCACCATAATTTTTGGGTTGCCAAACTTCACCATTATATTGACGAACTTCTATGGGGCCATCTAAAACAACGGATGCTGGTGTATATCCGTTATCAAGAGCTGCTGCATAAACAAAAGGCTTAAAAGCAGACCCCGGTTGGCGGTAAGCTTGGGTTGCACGATTGAATTCAGATTCGGCAAAAGAAAATCCTCCCACCATAGCAAGAACACGCCCTGTATGAGGTTCCATAGCAACAATTGCACCTTCAACCTTTGGAATTTGTTGTAAACGATAAGTGTTGTTTGTATTGGATAGTTTTTCAACAAAAATGACATCCCCAACTTGCAGAACATGAGATAAGTTCTGAACAGTTTTTCGATAACCATTTTCTTTTACAACATGGAGAGCCCATTTTGAATCAGCTTCAGATAAAACAGCAATTTCCCGTTTTTGGGATAATATACCTGAAGCTTCGTGCTGTGGCTGTAAACCAATCTCTACTTTGTTGGGATTAGTAGAAAGAACAACAGCTAAACGCCATTCAGGAACATCACTTAGCCCTGTGATATTTGCAAGTTCTGTCCCCCAATCACCTTTCTCATCAATATGCGCATAAGCTCCACGCCATCCTTGCGCATGATCAAATCTAATTAATCCATTGTGCAAAGCACGTCGTGCAATAAGTTGTAAATGCGGATCAAGCGTTGTACGAATGGAAAGCCCACCTTCATAAAGTGTTTTAGCCCCATAGCGATGTATTAAACGACGCCGCACTTCTTCAGTAAAATAATCAGCCGCAAAAACATAGCTATCACTCCCACGTATTGTCGCTCCTAAAGGTTTAGCTTTCGCTTTTTCACCTTGTTCACGCGTTACATATCCATTTGCAATCATACGGTCTATAACCCAATTACGCCGTTCAATAGCACGTTGTGTATTCTTAAATGGATCATAATTTGCTGGTCCTTTTGGAAGAGCAGCCAAATAAGCACATTGTTCTAGCGTCAGATCATTAACGGATTTATTAAAATAAGTCAAAGAAGCTGCTGCTATACCATAAGTGCCACGACCCAGATAAATTTCATTGAGGTAAAGCTCGAGAATATGATCTTTTGAATAAGTTTTCTCAATACGCATTGCTAAAATAGCTTCCTTAAATTTACGTTCTAACGTTGTTTCTGAACTTAAAAGGAAGTTTTTAGCGACTTGTTGCGTTATAGTTGATGCACCCTCTGGACGTCTTCCAGAACCAATATTACGAATATTATTGATCAAAGCGCGAGAAAGCCCTTCGGGATCTAAACCAAAATGATGATAAAAATTCTTGTCTTCAGCCGAAACAAAAGCATCTATAACAAGCTTTGGTATTGATTGAATCGGCAAATAAAGACGGTGTTTTGTTGCAAACTCTGCCATAAGACGACCATCAGAAGCATGGACGCGGGTCATTACTGGCGGCTCATAAAGTGAAAGAACTTCATAATCAGGAAGCGCATTTGCTTGACCACTGGTCATAACACCCCACATTATTGCACCACAAAGTCCAATAGCAACAAAAAAACGAAGAAGATATCTTAAAAAAATCATCATAAAAACGGCTATCGCTTTCTTAAGAATTAATCAAAGAAAAAATACGTTATACTTCAAACACACCAAGTGGATAACACCACAAGATTGAGATCAAGAGAAATTGTTTTCTATCTTTTATTTATACTAGGGTACACTAGAAGCCCCTATTGATACTCTATTTTCTCACAAATTTAAAGAGGCTGTATCATTTTCTGCCTATAATCAGCAAATTGACGAATAGAATGAGCAATAGAGGCTGCCATTTGTTTTCTCCAATGAGGATCATTTAATAACTTTTCGTCCTCTTTATTGGATAAATAACCTATCTCTATCAAGACTGAGGGTATATCTGAAGCTCTTAAAACTTGAAAATTAGCGTACCGATGTGGGTTATTAATCAAGTTAATATGATTCTTTGATAAACTTGAAATAACACTATTTGCAAAATTAACCGAAAATGTATGTGTTTCACGTCGTGTAAGATCCATCAAAATATCTGTAACTTCGAGCGTTTCATCTGCAGGCAAACCATCAAGCAAATCAACTTTATTTTCATTTTCAGCTAAAGATTTTGCAATGGCATCAGAGGCTTTGTCTGATATGGTATACACTGTGGCACCGCGAAGAGAATGTAGATCAATCGTATCCGCGTGAATAGATATAAAAAGATCAGCATCAAACTCTTGCGCTTTTTTAACTCTTTCACTTAGTCTTAAAAAAATATTGGAATCTCGTGTTAAAGCAACGGTAATATGAGAATCCTTTTGTAATTCGTCTCGCAATGCACGCGCAAAGTCTAAAGTCACATCTTTTTCTAAAATTCCAGTAACACCCCGTGCACCACCATCAATACCACCATGACCAGGATCAAGAACAACACGGAAATTATATGCTGGCATTAACTGTGTTTTTGTATCAAAATTGCTTCTTTGCTGTTTTTTTAATATCTCATCAAATTTTTCTTGTGTACTTTTACGAATATCAATCAGCAACTGCCATAAACCATTATTTAATTTTTTTACGACATTTTTTTCAACCACAAAAGCCGTTTTACTTGTCAAAATAATGCGTGAAGTCTGTATGTCAGAGAAAGCATAACGAACATCTGAAAGCATAACAGATAATGTATTCCGTTTCTTTAAAGGCGTATTTTGCATCGAAAAGTCAATTGTAGGTAAATTGATAACCAAACGTGCTGGCCTGTCCAAAATCTGTAAACGAACATTTGGTTTTGAATTAAAAACCGCAATAATACGCGTATGAACACTATCACCAATGGTTCGAAAATTAATAAGTCTCAGAGGATCTGCGGCTTGAACACTAGTTTGGAGTAGCAAAAAAGATAATAAAAAGTATGTGACGAGCACAATAACATCCCCATAAGCTGTTTTCAGCTTTTTGGTAAAAAAAACTTTTATCATAAGCAAAATACTCTACATTACCTTTGTAATAATTTATCTTGGTTACATAAAACGATACACCAATTTATCTCTATTTTTCAATAAAAGCTAAATAAACACCTCAAAATGGAATTAAGGTCATAAAGATATTATAATTATACATGATTTACATTGTTACTTGCCAAATTTACATTGTTACTTGCCAAACGCATGATATCAACATAAAAGAATATTTATGCTTCCTAGCTGATAATAGTCATCTAAATTATCTACAACTCATATTAAGTTGTCTTTAGGGGTTTTTTGTCTATTATGCGTTGAGACTTTTTTATGGATGAAAAATTTCTATGTTGTAACATTAGGATTGCATTACTTAAGATTCGTTGGTTCGGATATCCGAACTGTTTTAAAGATTATTTTACCGGAGACTTTTAAGAAAT
Organism: Bartonella sp. AD328YNZD; assembly: GCF_042196425.1. Taxonomy (NCBI): domain Bacteria; kingdom Pseudomonadati; phylum Pseudomonadota; class Alphaproteobacteria; order Hyphomicrobiales; family Bartonellaceae; genus Bartonella; species Bartonella sp. AD328YNZD. Next base: position 4,585 of record NZ_JBHIQG010000112.1, read on the forward strand.
ATGAGTCATAAAAAACAGATGGAAATAATGATGAGAAATGGTGTAAATGCAGTCATGCCTTTGCACGTGGTGTTCCGTCCTGTTTTTCTGGTACCTCCCTTTTATGGCAGACAGCCTTTTATGTTTACGAATAGTTATAGCATTCGTTTGAATAAAATTGTGCATGTCGCCTTCAGGATATTAACTTATGTCAAACAAAATGCTTATAGATGCCTCCCATCCGGAGGAAACACGTGTTGTTGTTGTTCACGGCAACAAAATTGAAGAACTTGATTTTGAATCAGAACATAGAAAACAGCTCAAGGGGAATATTTATCTCGCACGTATTACGCGTGTAGAACCGTCTCTCCAAGCAGCTTTTGTTGAATATGGTGGAAACCGACATGGTTTTTTAACATTTTCTGAAATTCATCCTGATTATTATCAAATTCCTATTGCTGATCGCCTTGCTCTTCTTGAAGAAGAAGAAAAAGAAGCTGTAGGAGAAAATTCTATAGATACCTTTACGGAAGAAGCAACTAAAAATAAAAAACGCTCCAGAAGAACAAAAAAAAGTGAAAAAAACAATGTTATAGCAGCCGATATTGAAAATGATATCACATCTGAAGCGACAATAATTGATAATACAGAAGAAGCATTAAATGCCAATATCTCTTACGATGAGATTGAAATGGTCGGTGCTGAGGACATCCGTGAAGAGCTCCCGATTTATCAAAGAAAACAAGGGCGCCAGTATAAAATTCAAGAAGTCATTAAACGACGTCAAATTTTGTTGGTACAAGTTATCAAAGAAGAGCGTGGTAATAAAGGTGCTGCCCTTACAACATATCTATCTCTAGCTGGTCGTTACTCTGTTCTAATGCCCAACACAGCACGTGGTGGTGGTATTTCACGAAAAATTACGAACGTACAAGACCGTAAGCGTCTTAAAGAAATCGTAAAAGAATTAGCCGTTCCAAAAGGTATGGGAGTTATCTTACGAACCGCTGGTGCCAATAGAACAAAAGCTGAAATTAAACGTGATTATGAATATCTTATGCGGTTATGGGATACTATTCGCACTTTGACACTCGAGTCAACGGCGCCATGCCTTGTCCATGAAGAAAGCAATCTCATCAAGCGTTCTATACGAGATCTTTACAATAAGAACATTAGTGAAATTCTTGTATCTGGAGACCAAGGATATCGTGAAGCGAAAGACTTTATGCGTATGCTCATGCCAAGTCATGCAAAAGTTGTGCAACCTTACCGTGATCCTACGCCCATTTTTGCAAGAAATAATATTGAAATTCAACTTGATAAAATGTTGCAACCACAAGTTTCTTTAAAATCTGGTGGTTATCTTGTTATTAATCAAACAGAAGCACTTGTTGCTATTGACGTAAATTCTGGCCGCTCTACGAAAGAATTCTCTGTCGAAAAGACAGCCTTACAAACTAACCTTGAAGCTGCTGAAGAAGTCGCGCGTCAATTACGCTTGCGTGACCTTGCTGGTTTAATTGTGATTGATTTTATCGATATGCTTGAAGAACGTAATGTGAAGCTTGTCGAAAAAAAATTAAAAGATTGTTTAAAAAACGATCGTGCTCGTATTCAAGTTGGTCATATTTCACACTTCGGCCTTTTAGAAATGAGTCGTCAACGTATTCGCATATCGGTTTTAGAAAGTACGACACAGCCATGCCCACATTGCGCAGGAACAGGAACTATACGTTCTGAATCATCAATTGCGTTACATGTCATGCGCTCAATTGAAGAATATCTTCTTCATAATTCGCAACATAATATTATCGTGCGCACTCCCGTAGCAACTGCGCTTTATGTATTAAATCATAAACGCAATATTCTTGTTAATTTAGAAGCTCGCTTTAAACTTAATATTAGTATTGAAGCAGATGATAGTATTGGAACACAACATCTTGTTATTTCTAAAGGCTCAATAGCAGAGAGAATTTCTCAATCTTCATTGGAAGGTGACAATAAGCAAGAAATTGAAGATTCTGTTTTCATAAAGAGTGAATCTATTGAAAATCCATCTCCCATTGAAACAAACCAAAAGCGTCGGCGCAAAAATCGTCACGGTGAAATTACTGATCATTCTCTCTCCAACGTTCATAAAAAAGAAGATACCTTGAATGATGATTCTTATCATCGAGGACGTCGTCGAGGACGTCGTGGTGGTCGACGCAATCAAGATAATAGTTTTCATCAGATTCGCGTTCCTTATGCAGAACCAGTGGGAGATTTTGCTAAGCAAGCTTTAGCAGA
>NZ_JBHIQG010000113.1:0-1462 GCF_042196425.1 Bartonella sp. AD328YNZD
ATCTCAAATCCGACATCCCACTCCCAACCACAGCAGCTCATCCTGATAAATTATGAGATTTGTCAAAAAAGGAATATCACAACTCCCTACCGATAAGATGTGAAAATCGCTATGCCTCCTTCATCTGATCAAAGAAATCACATGTCATAGTAAAATTGTATGGTATGTGCGCCTTAATCATGGAGAAACATATTAAAATTCGCAGAACCTATGGAACCAAGAGTTTGTTGAAAACAACAAAAGCACCCCTGCTGAGTTATAAGGGCTTATACTTCCTTAATCTAAATTTAGTAAACTTGTTGAACGTTTATTTATATTGCTGTTTAAACAATATTTTAACTGCATCAATAAGTCCTGCCTCTCTGAAATTACAAAAGATAAAGAAAAGACATCCTAACAAAAGGGTGTTATTGCATAGAAAAATTCCATACCACGCAATTGATAAGCAATATATTGATTTACAACAATAAACTAGCGTTATTTAAATTAAAAAACAAATATCTTAAGAAGCTCTCATTTCAAATCTGGATATGTTGAATCAATGAAAAATAAGGAATTAAAATGCCTCTTAATGAATTATTTCAAGTGCCAAAGACTGTGTTGTAATATGAGGAACGCGCAAAATGTATGATGGTGCCATTTTCCTCCTTTATAAACGTAAAGATGGTGATGCCCTATGACTTTTATATTATAGGGGGTTATCATTATAATACTATAAAAATCATAAGGCATCATTATGAAATAGGCTTAAAATCCTTGAGAAAGTTTTTTTAAACAAGCACATAAATATGAAATAGTATTGAATGACGTAAAGAGATAGCAGCAAGCTTCAAATTTTTTTGAGAGCACTTCATAGACTTTTTTAATAGGCAATGAAACCAGACCTTTTGGAAAACAATCCAACTTTTTAAAAATACTCTTTCTAAAAAATAAAAACATCTTTTCAGGTTGGATAGAAGAAAATGTTGAAAAATATTATCCCTTGCTGGTCTTTCGGCACGCATAAATATGTCTGAATTGATATTCTTCTATACACTGTCTTGCACCGTGGTAATGCTGTTCACCTTAGTGAAAAAGATGAAAGATAATATCATTTATCTCTATCCAACTCACACTCTACTTCACACTATAAGAGAACTGTACATCTTTTAGGATCTATAACATAAAAGTAGATATAATTAAAAATAACTATTGAATAAACCATCTACAGAATACATATTCTATAATAATAACTATTTATAACATTCCTATAGCGAATAAAATTTATAGAATTTTCCTTAATACATTAATTATTAAGAATATCTTCATGAACAAATCACCATTTTTATATATTTTTATTACAAAATAGATAATAAAAATATAATTTATATATTTATTTCATAAAAAATTTTAATAAATTGTATTGTATCTAAATTTATTAAAATAATATCAATTATATTAATTATATTATTAAGACTTATTA
>NZ_JBHIQG010000113.1:1484-6821 GCF_042196425.1 Bartonella sp. AD328YNZD
TTATTAAAAATAATATTAATATTATTTTATAATAAGATACGATATTTAGGTATTATTTTATATAATTATATCATAATGAAATATTTAAAATATGTCTTACAATATTATAAATTATATTAATACTATATGATAATTATAAAATAACATATATCAATACATATATAAATTCTAAAAAATATTTTTTGTAATTATCAGTGTTACTTTTTTACAATAATTTTTATAAAAACTATCGTTTTATTTTTAATATGTGTTTTTAATATTGACTAAAAATACATAATGACATAAGATTATTATCTATAAAGTAAATTATGTGCACATATTGTATGTTTAATTGTATATCTAAATTAAAAATATTTGAGGTAAAGTTATGGTAAAATTATTTAAAAATTATGTCTTAAGCATTTTTATAACAAGCGCTTTTTTTCTTTCACAAACCATAAATGTTAATGCAAACTATTTAAAAAAAGAGGTTCCAAAAGAAGAGTTTTCTATTGCCCTAATGGAACAAGTAAAGAATGTGAAATCTGACGCAGTTTCTATGACTGCTTTCCATGTTCCATCTGTAAGTTATGGAACAGAAAATGGGACAACCTTTGAAGGAAAAGTTGAAAAGGTTATTGAACCCATGACTGTAGGAGTGGGACTATTGTTCGCTGGATATACAATAAGTTTTATAGGATCGATAATAAGTTGGATAAAGGACATAGTATTGATGTTCAAGTAATTCAATCTATTGTATAAATATAGAATATATAGCTTCATTATGTTGTTATTAATTATTATAAATTTATTACATAATGAATCTTATATTACTATAACTATAAATGCTGTAAATTACATCAAAAAATCCAAAATATAATTTTACACATATATATTGAATAGTATAAAGTATTTGAGGTAAATGAATGATTAAATTTTTTAAAAATTATATGTTAAGTATTTTTATAATATCTGCTTTTTACATTTCACAGACTGTAAGTGTACATGCCAACTATTTGCAAAACAATATTCATCGTGAGAATAGTTTTATTTCTGTAACAGAACAGAACAGAAAGGATGCAATCAGTACGGTTTCTTTCTATACACAAAATCTAAATCGTGGTATGAAAAATGAAATTACCATCGAAGGAAAATTTGAAAAAGTCGTTGAACCTCTTACACTCGGGACTTTTGGTATTGGGATGGCTCTTGGTTATGTATCAAGTACGGTAGGTATGTTTTTAGGATGGATAATCAGCAAAATAATATCCTATTTTAAATCTCGTTAAAATTGAAATTTTATAAGCATAAGATCTTCTCATATAAAATATAAACTATAGATACATTCTGTTTTTATCTATTATTAATGATAAAAAACTAATGAATTATCACATTAAGCATGAAGAAATCTTTAAATACTTCTGTTTCTTTCAATGGGCACTAATTCTGTCAATGTATCAATTTATCCTAAAACAACAGTAAAAGTATTGGAGGTAAATGATGATTAAAGTATTGAAAAACTACGTATTAAATATTTTTATAGCGGTCGCTTTTTTGCTTTCACAAGTTATAAATGTTCATGCCAATCATTTGAAAAATGATGCTCCATGGGAAGCTATTTCTTTCATGGAACAAGGGGAGACAAAAATGATCAATATAGCTGCTCTTTATGTACCGAGTTTCACTCATAAAACAAAAAGTGAATCTGCCATTGAGGGAAAATATGAAAAAGTATTTGAACCCATTACTCTAGGAGTTTTTTCTACAATGGGAGCTTTGGGATTTGGATTTTTGACCGGATCTGTTATGTCCATATTTAGTGCGATAATCGGATGGGCAATAGGAAAAATTAAAGGCAAATAATTCAAAGCTGCTCAGTTATTTGTTCTATTTTTAATAAGGGTATTTTACAGCCTGCTTCACATCATTTGGCAGGCTGTTTTTATGCTTTCTATGGATAAACTTTAGGTTCCCATATGTATAGCACAAATATAATATCTATTAGTATACAAAATGATCAATTAAACTCAACAAAGATTATTTAAAATATACATTTATGCACGAAATGTCATAAATTTACCTTATAAATCCTCCAGTATGAATCTGGGAATGTATCAGCTCAACATTCATTTTAGAAGATTTATTTTTCATAAAGTATAAAAGCATAAAATAACTATGAACAATTGAATTTTACAAAAAAGTTATTCAATAAATACTATTCTATATATTTGATTTCATTATTGAGGAAGGTACATAAGTGAAAACACGCTGTAAAATTTATAATAGAAAGAAATTTTTCGATTATAACAGATTTTCTGTGAAAATGTGGCGTTTATATCTCAAAAATAAAAATGCTTAAAACTATTTCTTTTCATTATTGAGTTAAAAAGAAGAAAATAAACTTCTATCCATTTAATAATTTAAATATTATGAAAAACGTAAAATGAATGGCTGCATCAATTTGCCAGAAATAAAAAAGGATAAGACTTATGAAATATATCAGCACGAGAGGTGAATCTCCTGCTTTAAGCTTTACGGAAACTATCATGACAGGGTTGGCGAGTGATGGTGGACTTTATCTTCCAGATAAATTTCCGCAATTATCATTTGATGCGTTACGAACACTTCGTGGACAATCCTATACAGAAATTGCTAAAACTATTCTTTGGCCCTTTGTGAATAACGAGATCGAGTATACAGCCTTTGAAAATATAATCGCTGAATCTTATGCAACCTTTCACCATCCAGCAATCTGTCCATTACGACAAACTAAAGCAGATGAATTTATCCTTGAACTCTTTCACGGACCTACTTTAGCTTTTAAAGATGTCGCAATGCAGTTTCTTTCTCGGCTTATGGATTATATTTTGACTAAAAAAAATAGACGTGCAACGATTGTTGCTGCAACATCGGGTGATACAGGGGGGGCTGCAATACAAGCTTTTGCTGGAAAAGAACATTCAGATATTTTTATTTTATTTCCTAAAGGACGAGTCTCACCTGTTCAACAACGGCAAATGACAACCAATCAATGTTCCAATGTTCATGCCATTGCCATTGAAGGAAATTTTGATGATTGCCAAGCTCTTGTCAAAGCAATGTTTAATGATCATAATTTTCGTAAAAAAACAGCGCTTTCAGGTGTTAATTCTATAAATTGGGCGCGTATCATGGCGCAAATTGTTTACTATTTTTCATCCGCTCTTTCCTTAGGTGCACCTGATAGAGCTGTTTCCTTTACTGTTCCTACCGGAAATTTCGGTGATATTTTTGCAGGTTATGTCGCTGCTCGTATGGGATTACCCATTGCTCAACTGATCATTGCAACGAACGATAATGACATCCTTGCACGTACATTGACCAGCGGTACTTACGAAACACAACCAATCGTCCATACAACATCACCTTCTATGGATATTCAAATCTCATCTAATTTTGAACGTTTACTCTTTGAAAGTAGCAATCGTGATCCAATGTGGATTCGCAATGCAATGGAAAATTTGAAAAAAATGGGGGTCTTTTCTCTTGATGAAAAACATCTCAAAAATATTCGTTCCCTATTTTCCGCTGGGACAAGCAACATGGATGAAACAGCACAAACAATTGATAGTGTCTATAAGGAAAGTGGCTATCTTATTGATCCACATACAGCTGTCGCCCTTAAAGTAGCGCGTGAAAACAAAAAACAGCATATTCCAATGATCGTCCTTGCCACAGCTCATCCAGCTAAATTTCCTGATACTCTCAAAAGTGCTTGTGGACTTCATGCCCCATGCCCCCCCCATCTCAATGATGTAATGGAACGCGAAGAACACTTTATAAGTCTTGCTAATGATGAAAAAATAGTAAAAAATTATATTTCTTTAAAATCGCATGCATCTTATTAAAGTTAGCAGCATTAATTTAAATCAAGAATATTCTAATGCCCTTAACAATGAGGTATTTAGCTTTTTAATGGAGTTGTAAATACATGGATGTAGATATCTGTCGCCTAAATAATGGTTTGACTATAGCCACACATACAATGCAACAAATTGATAGTGTTGCCCTCGGAATATGGGTTAAAGTGGGCTCACGCAATGAAACCTCCACACAGCATGGTATTGCCCATCTACTTGAGCATATGGCTTTTAAAGGAACCGAAAATCGTAGCGCTTTTCAAATTGCAACCGATATTGAAGATGTTGGCGGTGAAATTAATGCCACAACCGGTATTGAAACAACAGCTTACTTTGCACGTGTACTTAAAAGCGATATCCCGCTTGCTATCGATATTTTAGCCGATATTTTGATGCATTCAAAATTTAACGAAGATGAACTAGAACGAGAAAAACAAGTCATTTTTCAGGAAATTGGTGCCGCGCATGACACTCCTGATGATATTGTTTTTGATCACTTTACAGAAACAGCCTTTCGTCATCAATCCCTTGGTCGCTCTATTTTAGGAACAGCTAAAACTATTCAATCATTTACATCTACTGATCTCCATGATTTCATCAATAAACAATATAGTGCAGATCGTATGATTGTCGTTGCAGCTGGAGCTGTAAAACACGAAAGTTTCTTGCGAGAAGTTGAAAGTCGTCTTGGTACTTTTCGCTCTCATTCAACCGCACCTCTTATTAATCTTGCAAATTATGTCGGCGGCGACTTTCGTGAGTATCGTGATTTAATGGATACACAAGTTGTTCTAGGGTTTGAAGGGCGTGCTTATCACGCGCGTGATTTTTATGCAGCCCAAATTCTTTCAATTATTCTTGGTGGTGGTATGTCCTCACGTCTTTTTCAAGAAGTAAGAGAAAAACGTGGATTATGCTATTCTATTTATGCTTTTCATTGGGGATTTTCAGATACTGGGCTTTTTGGTGTTCATGCAGCTACTGGACAAGAGGGGCTCAAAGAGCTCCTTCCTGTGATTCTTGATGAACTTTCCAAGGTCGGCAAAAATACTCACGCCAATGAACTTCAACGAGCACAAACACAATATCGTGCTAATCTTGTAATGTCACAGGAAAATCCCTCTAGTCAAGCACATCTCATTGCACGCCAAATACTCCTTTACGGTCGCCCCATTCCAATATCGGAAACAATTGAACGCCTCAATCTCATCACTCCTACAAGATTAACTGATTTAGCGCATCGTCTTTTTACAAATTCCACTCCAACACTAACCGCTGTAGGACCTGTAGGACCCCTCATGAATTTTGATGATTTAACGTCAACTCTTTCATACAAGCTAAAATAAAAAACTACTTTTCAAAGCAGCATCACAATAACATAAACATATTTTATCATAAAATTTACCACAAAAGCTCTCCTCATTAAATAAGTTTTGGAAATATTGGGCAAAGAGGTGTA
>NZ_JBHIQG010000114.1:0-6776 GCF_042196425.1 Bartonella sp. AD328YNZD
AGCGCTGCGAAAAAGCGTTCCTCACAGCTTTCAGGGATAGCTACCCATATCAAAACCCTTGATGAAAAAATGGGAGGATTACAACCATCTGATTTAATTATCCTTGCTGGACGCCCTGGGATGGGTAAAACATCACTTGCTACCAATATTGCTTTTAATATTGCTAATGCTTGTAAGCGTGATAACAGCCAAGCCAATGAAGGGGGTATTGTTGGTTTCTTCTCACTTGAGATGTCAACTGAACAGCTTGCAACTCGTATTATTTCCGAACAAATAAAGGTTTCTTCTTCGGATATGCGCCGTGGTAATATCTCAGAAGAGCAATTTGCAAAAATTATTCACGCAATGCGTTCCTTACAAACAATCCCTCTTTATATTGATCAAACGGGGGGTGTCTCCCTTGCACAATTGGCCGCCCGTGCAAGGCGTCTGAAACGACAACATGGTTTAGATGTTTTGATTATCGACTATATCCAACTCATGACAAGTGGTTCAAAGCGTTCATTAGAAAATCGCGTTCAAGAAATTACAGCCATTACCACCGGATTAAAAGCACTTGCAAAAGAACTCAATATTCCCATCATTGCTCTGTCACAACTTTCACGTCAAGTTGAAAACCGAACCGATAAACGTCCACAATTATCCGATTTACGTGAATCTGGTTCAATCGAGCAAGATGCCGACATTGTTCTGTTCGTTTATCGTGAAGAATATTATCTCAAAAATGAAGAACCCAAAGAAGGCACCTCTGAGTATAGCAAATGGCAAGAGGCAATGGAGCAAGCCAAGGGCAAAGCTGAGGTTATTATAGCAAAACAACGCCATGGTCCGACAGGAATCGTTCCCCTTGCCTTTCAATCCGATTTTACATGCTTTAGTGATTTGGAAAAATAGGAGCAGAAAAACGCGTTAAAGGGAGCTTTAAATACCCTTTAGATAAGGTCTTTGAAGACCCTTTGAGAACACCTTTAAAACTCTTTGAAAAAAAATGAATTGGTACAAAACCTAGTGGCAAAATATACAAAACCTGCTGGCTAGCTACAGTTGTAGTTTGACACTAGGTTTTGTACTAAGTGGGAAAAGGTGGGATTAGGTAGGAATACGTGATAATTTGTTGTTTTTATGTATAAAATTTAGCATTAAAAGCGCGTTTTGTCAAAATAGATTTTGACACCTAAAATTGTAAAAAAGAGCGAAAAAGAGTGAAAATCAGAAAAAAGTGCGTTTTCATGGTAAAAATGAAAGAAGGCTTTGAAAGGTCTTTGAAAACCCTGTGAAAAATTTTGAAAAGTCTGTGAAAGCCCAGAAAACCGCCTTTGAAGACCCTGTGAAAAAAATCACTCCAAAAGTTCAATCGACTCCAAAACCAACCAAAAATGACAAAAAAAGCAAAAAAGATATGCGCCATATGGCGCGTTTCTATTTTTTGTAAATATAATTCTTTAAAAACAATGTATTATTTCATTTTCTTAATGTAAAGAGAAACGCGCCTGTATTTTTCATTTTAGAGAGGCATTAAGCCGTATCTTGTGTAGTTTCTAGATGTACTCTTTCAGCTTCTATTTGACGCTTTAAATGCAATTTTAGAAGAGGTAAAATAAGCTCGACTTCTTCCGTGTCGTTGATGTCTTGAACAAGCTCTTGCAGTTTTCCATAAAGTTCCGCCGCGCGTTCCGCTATATCTTCAGGAGGGATCTTTATATTTGCATCGCGATAGGTTGTATAAGCTATGCGACCAAGCTTTTTCATGAGACCAGCAGGGATAGCTGGTGGAGATATATTGAAAGACTGAGTTTTCATCATGTTTATGAACATTTCATCTTCACCAGTCAAAAGCCAATTTAGGTTGATCCCAAATTTTTCTCCATATGATGTTAAAACGGTTGCGTCTGGGGTTCTATCACCGCGTTCGTAATTGCCAAGCCCTTGAATACTAATACCAATTTTAAGAGAAAATATATCACGAGATAAGCCTACAAGCTTTCTTACCTCTATGAGGCGTCTTGCTAATGGGGTTTTTGGTTCATTTCTTTGTCGTGTCATATTAAAGAGGCATTAAGCCGTATCTTGTGTAGTTTCTAGATGTACTCTTTCAGCTTCTATTTGACGCTTTAAATGAATTTTAAGAAGAGGGAAAGTCGCTTCGACCTCTTCCATGTCGTTGATGTCTTGAACAAGCTCTTGCAACTTTATACAAAGCTCTGCCGCTAATTCCGCTATATCTTCAGGGGGGAGTTTTATATTTGCATCGCGATAGGTTGTATAAGCTATGCGACCGAGTTTTTTCATGAGACCAGCAGGAATAGTTTGTGGTTTAAAACCAGCTGTTTTCGCCTTTGCTACGTCTGTAAACATTTCGCCTTCACCTGTAGCTAGCCATTCCACAGATACACCAAAAATATTTTTGTAAATTACCAACATTGATACAGGTGGTTCGCGCAAGCCAGTTTCGTAGTTACTCATAGTACTTTCAGGTACTGCAAGATGATCAGCAAACTGTTTGCGTTCCAAAAAACCAAGGACAAGACGTACTTCACGTAATCGTTTTGCCAGTTCTGTTTTAGGTTCTTTTTTAGGTCGTCCCAAAAAAAATTACTCCTAATCCACATTTAGGTTGACTAATTCACAAAAGCGAATTATATCTCTAATTACCGCCCGATATTGAGGGCAGATATTCTACAATTAACCCCACAAAAAACGGATGTGGGAGCATCCGTTTAAAGCAGGAGCGAAGTTTATGACAACCACACAAGTTTGGGATCGCCATAGTATTTTAGCTGAGCTACGCCGCCGTAATATGACCTTGGCGGAGCTCGCGAAAGCTTATCAACTATCGTCATCCAGTGTTCAACATATCTGGACACGGTCTAACGAGAAAGCCGAACGTGCTATTGCCGATTTTATCGGTTTGCCCGTCGAGCAGGTTTTTAGCGACCGCTACCCCAAAAGTCGCCGTCGCATTTTTAAAGCAGCAAAACATGCCAACACAGATTCACGTGCGCATTCTGCTTTGCGCGGTAATGCTGCTTGAACTTCGTTACACGGCTTTGCGTTTTTGCGCATTTGCCATGAATTTAAATACCATAAGATAAAAAGGTTTATCAATGTCTAAAGATCAGTACGAAATAGGCAAGATAAATTGCATAGAGTTGCATCATAGAACAGCCGTTTGGACGGATTGGTTCTGGCGATTAGATGGTGGTCATATTGTTTTTATAGGGGGTGGTTATGGTTGCTGCTTGTAATTTATGGACCCCAGATGCCAGAAGCGATATCGTTAATCCTTATTCAGAAGTTGAACGTTTACAGGTGATGCTTTCTTGTTCTTTAAAAGCCGTGAGTAGTGGATTTAAGCATCTGCCAATCCGGTATATTATTGACCCACCGCATGGCTTATTTGATGCGGCGTTAGCACGACAGATTGTTATTCATATTTTGCATTATCAGTTTGAGGTGCCACGGCGGCGTATTGTTGCGATACAGGCACGTCAGCGGACTTCTATTTCTCTATCTATGCAAGTGATTAACCGGCGTTTGGAAGAACCCGTTTTTGCGAAAGCTTATCGAAGATGGGCAGGGCGTGCGATGGATTTGTTCTTTAAAGAGATCAGAAAGGCGGCGGCGTGATGGCACAGTTTCAAGAGATTGCTTTAGATTTGATTGTTGTTCCCGAACGTATACGCCCTGTAGATGTTGAGCATGCCAAGGCACTTGCACAATCAATGGCGCGGGAGGGATTGATGAATCCGATTACGGTGCGCCATACCCCCAATGCTAAAGAGGGCAATTACACGCTGATTGCTGGTGCACACCGGCTGAGGGCTGCGGAGCTTTTGGGCTATAGCGAAATTGATGCGGTTGTGGTGCAGGCGGATAAAGAGAATGCTGCGCTTTTAGAAGTAGCTGAAAACCTCTTTCGCAATGAATTGTCTGTTATTGATCGTGCGCTTTTTGTCCAGACTTACCGCGAATTGTGGGAAAAGAAGTATGGGGAAATTAAGCGTGGTGGGGACGGTAGTAATCAATATACAAAGGACAAAGTGGCAAAGGGTAAAGTTTACCCTTTGATCGGTGAGGATGCAAATTTTGAGCAATTGGTGCAAGTTGCACCAATTGCTCATGCGAGTGGAGAAAATGACAAAAGGACAGTTTTATCTTTTGCCAAACATGTGGCGGACCGCATTGGTTTTTCTCAAGATGTTGTAAAACGTCTTAACTGTATTGCCCAACATCTACAGCCGGAGTTGCGGTCTGTTTTGCGGGGGACAGCATTGGCGGATAATCAAGCGCAATTGTTGAAATTAGCCAAGATGGAGCCGGTTGCGCAACGGCGGGTGGCAATTGCTTTGCAACAGGTTGATGGGGATTTACGACGGGCTGTTGATTTGGTCAATGGGGTTAATACGCCGCCGCAAATTAATGAACAGGAACGGGTTTTTGCGCAGTTATTAGGGGTGTGGCAGAGAGCAGATGCGCAGACAAAGGCGCGGTTTTGTGATTATCTTGCAAGAGAACGGGGGGAGGAGCAGGCATGAAGAGGCATGGTTGCGGGCAGCTTGATTTTTTCCAAAAGCCGGTTTTTCCCTGCCGTGAACCCGTTGCGCAGATTGATTTAGGGCGGTTTCGCTCACGCATTAAGCGTGCGATGGCGCGGGCTTTGAGAGAATGTCGGCATGAGCGCAGTGTGATTGCGGAGCGTATGGCGCATTATTTAGGGATTGGGTGTTTAAGTAAGGCCAGTTTGGATGCGTATGTGGCGGAAAGTAAGCAGGTGGATATTTCTCTGCCGCGGTTTAAAGCCTTTGTGCGGGCGACAGAGGCATTTTGGCTCTGGGATGAGGTGGTGAGTGAAGATGGATTGTTGCTGTTGCAAGGAGATGAGGCGCGTTTAGCAGAGATTGCGCGGTTGCAGCAGGAACAGCGGGAGATTGCAGCGCAATTGAAAGCCATGCGCGCAACGCCGGTGCAAATTAAAAGGGGGCAGCCATGAAAGAATGGTTTAGTATTGCCGAATTGGCTGAAGCAGCTTTGCCAGGGTTGCCGAAAACATATAAAAGTCTTGAAAACCACGGACGGGCATATTGGAGAAAAAACTCTGAACTTGCGAGGAAAGTGGGAGGCAAAACGAAGCCGGTTTGGGAGTATCACATTTCCTTATTGCCGGAGGGGGCGCGGGCGGCATTGTTGGTGCGGTTTGGAGTGGGTGTTGATGTGAAACAAACGCAAGGGGAACAAAAGACAAGTATTTGGGTGCGTTATGAAGGGCTTTCCAAGGCGCATAAAAGGCGCTGTGAAGAGCGTTTGAAGGCACTTTGCTTTTGGGAAGATTTGCTTGTTTCTGGTATGGGTGTGCATGATGCGGCAAGTTTGAGTGCGGTGCAATTTGGTGTGAGCCGGATGTCGCTTTTTAATTGGCGGCAGATGGTTGAAGGGTATGAGCGCCCTGATTGGTTGGCAGCTTTAGCGCCTTGTTATGGTGAGGAGAATGTTTCGCAATTTGCGCCGTGTCATGATGGGGCGTGGGAGGTTTTTTGTTCGGATTATTTGCGCCCCTCTAAACCTGCTTTTTCGGCGTGTTATCGGCGCATGGTTTCGGTTGCGCAGGAGTGGGGTTTTGAGCCCATTCCTTCTGAGCGGGCATTGCGGCGTCGTTTTAAGGCGCAAATTTCTAAGGCTGTTGTGGTTTTAGCGCGTGAGGGAGAAGAAAAGGCAAAAAAGCTTTATCCAGCCCAACGGCGTGATCGCTCCAGCCTGCATGCACTGCAAGCAGTGAATATGGACGGGCATAAGCTGGATGTTTTTGTGAATGTTCCTTGGACAGAGAAGCCTGTGCGGCTTTATCTGATTGCCATTCAAGATCTTTATTCGGGCAAGATTTTATCGTGGCGCTTATCGGATGCTGAGAGTTGGGAAATCGTTCGTTTGGTGATTGGGGATATGGTGGAAGCTTATGGCATACCGGAGCGTATGACCTTGGATAATGGGCGTGCCTTTACCAGCAAATGGATTTCTGGAGGTGTGCAAAACCGCTTTCGTTTTAAGATTAAGCCGGATGATCCGCAAGGGCTTTTGACGAGTTTGGGTGTGCAGTTGCAATGGACCACCCCTTATAGCGGACAGTCTAAACCGATTGAGCGGGCATGGCGTGATCTGGCAGAAGCGATTTCTAAACATCCCTTTTGTGCGGGGGCTTATACGGGCAATAAACCGGATGCCAAGCCTGAAGATTATGGCAAGCGCGCGATAGGATTTGAAGCGTTTAAAGCCCATGTTGGGGCGCAAATTGTGGCGCATAATGCGCAAGCGGGGCGTAAGGCGGTTAATTGTGCGGGGCGCAGTTTTGATGAGACCTTTACTGAGAGCTTGCAAGCAGAGGGGACGATTATTCGGCAAGCAACGGCAGCACAACGGGCTTTATGGCTTTTAACCTCAGAAGCATTGCGTGCGCAAAAGGGTACGGGCGAGATCCATTTTTATGGCAATCGTTATTGGGCGCGGGCGTTGAATGAGCATGCGGGGAAAAAGGTGATTGTACGCTTTGATCCGGATAATTTGCATCAAGATTTACGGGTTTATGATTTGAATAATCGGTTGCTTTGTTTGGCACCATGCCTTTGTGATGTAGGTTTTTATGACCAGCATGCGGCGCGCTTGAATGGGCGTTTGCGTAAAGAATATGTGAAGGCTGTTAAAGCAGAAAAACAGCTAGCGGCAAAGCTTGCACCTGATCACTTGGCTGATGTTTATGGTCGCCTTGAGAAAAAGGATGAAGCGTT
>NZ_JBHIQG010000115.1:0-6757 GCF_042196425.1 Bartonella sp. AD328YNZD
TGCCAATATGTCATTCCAAGAGCTTTCCCCGCATATTTTTGTCCTTGCGAAACTGAATTTATGCCAGCACGCATAATCTCAGCAAAATAAGCCGTTTCAAATGCGGTAAAGGTAATGAGTGCTGATTTATTTGCACCGATGGATATACCGGTTAAAAAAGGCAGAAGCACGAAAAACCATAAGATAACCATCACAAGGGGTATTGAACGCATAGCTGTTATGTAACTGATTGCAAACCAAGAAAGAAGTTTTATGGAAGAAAGGCGCATCATTGCTAAAAGCGTACCGAAAACAAATCCCAACACCGTTGCAAAAAGAGTTAGAAAAACGCTAAAGAGTAAACCTGATAAAATGTAAGAACGAAATACATCAAAGGTAAAAAAGGAAAAATCAAAGTCGGAAAAATTGAAAGGAGAATAAAATCCAAACTGAGAGCTTATGAAATTCATCATATTCAATTTCCCTTTGTTTGAAAATTAGGAATTTTGAGTATTTGTTCAATGACTGTCATCACAATGAATACAAATAAGGCTATTAGAATATAAAGAGCCGTAACAAGTAAATAATTTTCGTAAACATGGCTTACCTCTTCAATTGCTTGGTATTGAAATTGCATGAGCTCATTTATTGAAACGGCGAATGCTATAGACGAATTTTTCACAATCCCCATTGCTTCTGAAGTAAGAGGTGGCATAATTGCACGTATAGCACGTGGTAGAATAATATAGCGATAACTTTGATAAGTTGTAAACCCCATTGCCATAGCAGCATAGCGTTGTCCAGAAGGAATCGCTTCAATGCCTGAACGAATCTGTTCAGCAATGCGTGCAGATGTAAAGAATCCCAATGCGCATGTTATTAAGAGAATGGGGGAAAATTTCATCGCTGGTGGATAAATCTTCGGAACAACAAAATACCACAAAAACACTTGTACAAGGAGGGGAATATTACGCATAATCTCTACCCAAATAGTACCGATAGTGCGAAATATATAATTGATTATGGATGTTTTGGGTAAAGTGCGCATTGTTCCTATAATAACACCACACAATACAGCTAATATAAGTGAAGTGATAGACAATATAACCGTATTTTTAAAGCCATCGAGAAGTGTATCTAAATAGGTATGGCTCACGCCGGGAGTCCCCAAGCATCCTGTTACCAATGTTTGAGTAAGGTCATCTCTACAAAGGAAAGAAAAGTCCATTAATTGATATTCCCTCAAATTAGTCATTCACAAATAGGGCAATAAACCAAGCATATCTACATAGGCCAAATTTATTAAAAAGTGAATTAAAATATAAACCACACTCAATTTCAAAAGAGTGTGGTTCTTCTTTATTAGATTCTATAAATCTTTTTCTGCGTAGCTTTCTCGAGGCTTATTATTTGGGTGATCCCAAGCATATCTTGTTTGTTTTGATAAGGGAAGGTTCATAACAGTGTTAGCAGGTGGGATCGGTTTCATAAACCACTTATTATAAAGCTTTTCCAGTGATTCATCTTTAATCTGACGTACGATACTATCGTTGATTGTTTGTTCAAATTTTTTGTCATGTAATCTGAGCATACAGGCAATAGGTTCGACTGAAAGTACAGTATCAAGAATGACATAATCAGATGGATTCTTTGATTTAGCAATATGTCCAGCAAGAATTGAAGCGTCCATGACAAAAGCATCTGCCTTACCAGATTCTAATAATAAAAAACTATCTCCGTGATCTTTCCCCTTTAAAACCTTAAACTGAATGTTTTTTGCACGTTTATTTTTACGAATAAGTTGAACAGATGTTGTACCGGTGGTCGTTGCAACTGTTTTTCCCTTTAAATCCTCAAGAGATTTAATGTTAGAGTTTTTCTTTACAGCAATCCGAACCTCTTCAATGTATGTCGTATAAGCAAATGCTGCTTCTTTACTGCGAGCAATATCATTTGTTGTTGAGCCGCACTCAAAATCATAGGTTTTATTTTTTAAGAGAGGAATTCTATTTTGAGAAGTGATGGGAAGATAATGAATTTTAATTGGTTTACCAATTTTTTTTGAGATATCATCAATGATCCGTTCTGCCATTTCTGTATGAAAACCTACATATTTATTATTACCAAGGGCGTAGGCTAAACCAGACGATTCACGGACACCTAAAGTAATTTCCCCTGTTCGTTTTATTTTTTCAAGAGTATCATGTTCAGCATGTGCGACACTTGTAAATCCAATGGCCGTTGCTGCAATAAGCATTAACAATGATTTCTTCATTTATGTCCTCCATTCATTTATTTTTTATTTTAGGTACTTAAAATATACTGTTTATATGCTGTAGCATAGTTATTATTTTTGAGTGGAATTTTTTTGTTGTCTCATGAAATGAGGATTGTACTTTCTTAATTGATATTAAGGTGAATCCAAACAGGAACGTGGTCGGATGGTTTTTGATATCCCCTTACTTCTGTTTGACTATGAGCGCAAATTAATTGATCAACAGCTTCTGGTGATAATAATAAATGATCAATGCGAATCCCATTATTTTTAGGCCAAGCACCCGCCTGAAAATCCCAAAAACTGAAGGAGGGAGTATCGGTGACATTCCGGATAGCATCATAAAAACCTAAATGAAGAATACATTGGAATGCTTTTCTTGTTTCTCGAAGAAATAAGGCATCTTGATACCATTCTTGAGGTTTTTTTGCATCTAATGGAGTGGGGATGACATTATAATCACCTGCTAGAATAAGAGGTTCTTCATATACAAGTAATGATTTTGCATGTGTATATAATCTTTCCATCCATTCTATCTTATAGGAATATTTTTCACTCTCAATAGGATTCCCATTTGGCAAATAGAGAGATGCAACACGAACAACACCTTTGTTTGTTGAATAAACAGCTTCAATGTAACGTGTTTGTTTATCATTATCATTGCCTGGTAATCGACGGATCACTTCATCTGGTGTTTTTTTAGAGAGAATCGCAACGCCATTAAAACTTTTTTGTCCGTGTGTTTCTATATGGTAACCTAAATTTTCAATTGTATCGCGTGGAAAATTTTCATCAATACTTTTAATTTCCTGTAAACAGACTATGTCCGGTTGGCTTTGCTGCAGCCATTGACATAATGTTTCATGTCGCGCTTTTATTCCAGCAATATTCCACGTTGCTATTTTCATGGTGCTCATCATTAGATATCAAATATGCAATTCAATTTACTGCATTTATGTTTTACTACAGTCACATCTTTTTTGTTTATAGGGGATATTACTATGGTAAATTAATTTATCAAGAGTAGCGGTAAAAGCAAATTTAAAGCTTTAAAATTTAATTTATTTTCATTTTTAAAAAACTTTCTGCTGTTTAGTTCTTGACGAATGTACGTGTTCTCGCTATTAGGAATGAACATAACCGATGTGGATGTAATCAGGTGTTTTGGATATGAGCCGGAAAATTATTCACAGGTGTTAAGAAGATTAAAAGCAAATGCTAGTGCAAAAGGCTATTGCCTTCTCTGCTTATGGTCGGGTGAACTGTTTTGTGCAGGTGTGCCCGATTTTGTGTGTAGACTTAGATATCTGTTCCGATTTTGTTGGGGTGGATGGAAATTAAGATAGAAAAGCCCGATTGGGTAAGACGAATGTAGATCGAAAAGAGGAAGGTTGCATGCCTACCGTAAACCAGTTGATTCGAAAGCCGCGTGTGGCGCCAGTTAAACGTAATAAGGTTCCTGCTCTGCAGTCGAATCCGCAGAAGCGTGGTGTTTGTACGCGTGTTTATACAACAACACCGAAGAAGCCTAATTCTGCTCTTCGTAAGGTTGCTAAAATTCGCTTGACGAATGGATTTGAGGTGATTGGTTATATTCCTGGAGAGGGACATAATCTTCAAGAGCACTCTGTTGTAATGATTCGTGGTGGTCGTGTGAAAGATTTGCCAGGAGTTCGTTATCACATTATTCGTGGTTTGCTTGATACACAGGGTGTCAAGAATCGTAAACAGCGTCGTTCGAAGTATGGCGCAAAGCGTCCAAAATAATATTGAGAGACAAAGCCAATGTCCCGTCGTCATAGAGCAGAAAAGCGTGAGATTAATCCAGATCCAAAATTTGGTGATTTGGTTATTATGAAATTTATGAATGCCATTATGTTTGATGGTAAAAAATCAGTTGCAGAGCGTATTGTTTATGGTGCGCTTGATTCTGTAGAAAAAAGAGTAAAAACAGATCCTGTGGCTCTATTTCATCGAGCTTTAGAGAATGTTGCTCCTCATATTGAGGTTCGTTCACGCCGTGTTGGTGGTGCTACTTATCAAGTTCCGATTGATGTTCGTCCTGATCGTCGTCAGGCTCTTGCTATTCGTTGGTTGATTGCGGCGGCACGTGGTCGAAATGAAACGACGATGGTTGAGCGTTTATCTGGTGAATTGATGGATGCGGCTAATAATCGTGGTTCTGCCGTGAAAAAGCGTGAAGATGTTCATCGTATGGCTGAAGCTAATCGTGCTTTTTCTCACTATCGCTGGTAGAAGTTTTAAACTAAGGCAAATATAATGGCTCGCGAATATAAAATTGAAGATTATCGTAATTTTGGTATTATGGCGCATATTGATGCTGGTAAGACTACGATGACTGAACGTATTCTGTTCTATACCGGTAAGAATCATAAAATTGGCGAGACCCATGATGGTGCTTCTACAATGGATTGGATGGAGCAGGAGCAGGAGCGTGGTATTACGATTACGTCTGCTGCGACAACGACATTTTGGGAAGGGCAGGACGGTCGGAAGCGTCGCTTTAATATTATTGATACGCCAGGGCACGTTGATTTTACGATTGAAGTTGAGCGCTCTTTGCGTGTTCTTGATGGTGCAATAGCCTTGTTGGATGCAAATGCTGGTGTGGAGCCTCAGACGGAAACTGTTTGGCGGCAAGCTGAAAAATATCGTGTGCCTCGTATGGTTTTTGTTAATAAAATGGACAAAATAGGAGCTGATTTCTATCGTAGTGTGGAGATGGTTGGCTCTCGGTTGGGTGCTAAAGCGCTTGTTTTGCAGTTGCCGATTGGTGCTGAAAATGACTTTGAAGGTGTTGTTGATCTTGTAGAAATGAAGGCTTTAAAGTGGGATGGTTCTATTGGTGCCTCGGCGGTAATAAGTGAAATTCCCTCTGATTTAAAGGAGAAAGCTGAAGAATATCGCGAGAAATTGATTGAGATGGCCGTGGAGGTTGATGAAGCTGCGACAGAGGCTTATTTGGAAGGTGTTATGCCAACCAATGAGCAACTTGTTTCTCTCATTCGTCGGGGGACAGTAGAAGTTCAATTTCATCCGGTTCTTTGTGGTACGGCTTTTAAAAACAAGGGGGTGCAGCCACTTTTGGATGCTGTTGTTTCCTATCTTCCTTCTCCAATTGATATCCCGGCGATTAAGGGTATTGATGTAAAGACTGAGGCTGAGACGACACGCGAATCTTCTGATGATGCTCCGCTATCTATGCTTGCTTTTAAAATTATGAATGATCCTTTTGTTGGTTCGTTGACGTTCTGTCGTATTTATTCTGGTAAAGTTCAGAAGGGTATTTCTCTTGAGAATACTGTGAAGAAGAAGAAGGAACGTTTGGGGCGTATGCTTCAAATGCATTCAAATTCTCGTGAGGATATTGAAGAGGCATTTGCTGGTGATATTGTTGCTCTTGCAGGGCTTAAGGAGACGACAACGGGTGATACTCTTTGCGATCCTTTGAAGCCTGTTATTTTGGAGCGGATGGAATTTCCTGAACCCGTTATTGAGATTGCAATTGAACCGAAAACAAAAGCAGATCAAGAAAAAATGGGGATTGCTCTTAATCGTTTAGCGGCGGAAGATCCCTCGTTTCGTGTTAAATCGGATGAAGAATCAGGTCAAACTATTATAGCTGGAATGGGTGAACTTCATCTTGATATTATTGTCGACCGTATGCGGCGCGAGTTTAAAGTTGAAGCAAATGTTGGGCAGCCTCAAGTTGCTTATCGTGAGTCAATTACTAAAATGGCGGAAATTGATTATACGCATAAGAAACAATCGGGTGGTGCCGGTCAATTTGCTCGTGTGAAAATTGTTTTTGAGCCTCATGATGGTGATGATTTTATTTTTGAGTCAAAGATTGTTGGTGGTGCTGTTCCTAAAGAATATATTCCTGGTGTCCAAAAAGGGATTGAGAGTGTTATGGGGTCAGGTCCTCTTGCGGGCTTTCCTATGCTTGGTGTAAAAGCGACTCTCATTGATGGTGGCTATCACGATGTTGATTCTTCGGTTTTGGCTTTTGAGATTGCTGCTCGTGCGGCTTTTCGTGATGGGGCAAAGAAGGCTGGTGCACAGCTTCTTGAACCGATCATGAAGGTGGAAGTTGTTACACCAGATGATTATGTTGGTGATGTTATTGGTGATCTCAATTCTCGTCGGGGACAGATTTCAGGAACTGAAGCACGCGGCATTGCAACGGTTGTGAATGCAATGGTTCCTTTAGCAAATATGTTTGGTTATGTGAATACTCTTCGCTCTATGAGTCAGGGGCGTGCGCAGTATACAATGCAGTTTGATCATTACGAGCCTGTACCTTCGGCTGTTGCTTTGGAGATTCAAAAGAAATACGCGTAATTTCAGGTTGGTAATTAATTTTTAACTTAGTCCTTGGTTTGGACGGAAAATGGAGAGCTCAAATGGCGAAGAGCAAGTTTGAACGAACAAAACCGCATGTTAATATTGGTACGATTGGTCACGTTGATCATGGGAAGA
>NZ_JBHIQG010000116.1:2500-5000 GCF_042196425.1 Bartonella sp. AD328YNZD
TAGAGCGCGCGCTTGATAAGCGTGAGGTCGGAGGTTCAAGTCCTCCCAGGCCCACCAATTACTCTATCAATCTATAAGCGCTTGTGAAACGTGCTCAGAGGAAGCTTTCTTTATTAATTTATAAGAACCTTATCAGTTTATAGGAATATTACCGGTGCATAAAAGTTTTATTGGTACAAAGAAAAGTGCTTTCTTTGGTTTTAATATCCAAAATTGCAGTGGTCTTAAGGTAAATTTAAGTGATCTTGAGATATAAGGTAAAAAAATGTTTCGAGAAAAGGCAATAAAGCGTAGCAATTTTGAGAAAATAGCAATTTTAAGTGATCTTGAATTTTAAGCGTTTCGAAGGCGTTATATTGTTTTAGGGGCCGTAGCTCAGCTGGGAGAGCACCTGCTTTGCAAGCAGGGGGTCGTCGGTTCGATCCCGTCCGGCTCCACCACTTTAATCGGTCATCATCATGTTGTAAGAACACGGTTTAGTAAGAGGTTTTTAGCCTTTTGCTTGTTCTATTGAAATTGTGAAGAGAAGATATATTCAGACATGTTCCTTTTTAAGGTTCCTTCTGAGGTGCAAGTTTTTTGTTAAGAAAAATACTTTCTTGGGAAAATGCTTGTTGTCGAAAAAAGGTTTTGGAAAACAGATTTTAAAAAAGATCTTGAAAGAAAAACCTTTCTTCCGAAGAGGAAATCTTAATTTAGAAGGAAATCTTAATTTAGAAAAAGAGACATGTGTCGCAAGGGAATGCTCAAAACCCTTGCTTATGATTGGAAGCTTAACCGCGCCATTGAATATATCTCGAGAAGCTGGTCTTTTCTGCTGATATTTGGTTTGTTTTGCGCTTTATTTTGCACAAGATAAAGAGAAGCAGACAAACCGTGAATGAATATTGGCAATGAGAACGATCAAGTGTCTTAAGGGCATTTGGTGGATGCCTTGGCATGCACAGGCGATGAAGGACGTGATACGCTGCGATAAGCTACGGGGAGGTGCGAATACCCTTTGATCCGTAGATTTCCGAATGGGGCAACCCACCTTTGATGGCTAGAAAAATTAAGCTGTTTTTTAAAACAGTTTAGTTTTCTAGTCGTCAGATAAAGGTATCTACACCTGAATAAAATAGGGTGTAAGAAGCAAACGCAGGGAACTGAAACATCTAAGTACCTGTAGGAAAGGACATCAAACGAGACTCCGTTAGTAGTGGCGAGCGAACGCGGACCAGGCCAGTGGCTTGAATTAAGAAAAGTAGAAACGACTGGAAAGTCGTACCAAAGAGGGTGATAGTCCCGTATACGTAAATCTGATTTAAGTCCTAGAGTAGGGCGGGACACGTGAAATCCTGTCTGAACATGGGTCGACCACGATCCAAGCCTAAGTACTCGTGCATGACCGATAGCGCACCAGTACCGTGAGGGAAAGGTGAAAAGTACCCCGACAAGGGGAGTGAAATAGTACCTGAAACCGAATGCCTACAAACAGTCGGAGCCCAAGATTCGTTCTGGGTGACGGCGTACCTTTTGTATAATGGGTCAGCGACTTAGTCTAACGAGCAAGCTTAAGCCGGTAGGTGTAGGCGTAGCGAAAGCGAGTCTGAATAGGGCGTTCAGTTCGTTGGATTAGACCCGAAACCGAGTGATCTAGCCATGAGCAGGCTGAAGGTAAGGTAACACTTACTGAAGGGCCGAACCCGTATCTGTTGCAATAGATTGGGATGACTTGTGGCTAGGGGTGAAAGGCCAATCAAACTCGGAAATAGCTGGTTCTCCGCGAAATCTATTTAGGTAGAGCGTTAGTCGAATTCTCCAGGGGGTAGAGCACTGGATGGGCTAGGGGTCCTCACCGGATTACCAAACCTAACCAAACTCCGAATACCTGGAAGAACTAACTAGCAGACACACGGCGGGTGCTAACGTCCGTCGTGGAGAGGGAAACAACCCTGACCACCATCTAAGGTCCCCAAGTTATGGCTAAGTGGGAAAGGATGTGAGGATCCCAAAACAACCAGGATGTTGGCTTAGAAGCAGCCACCATTTAAAGAAAGCGTAACAGCTCACTGGTCTAAATAAGGGTCCCTGCGCCGAAAATGTAACGGGGCTAAAGCCATACACCGAAGCTGTGGATTTACTCCTTTTGGAGTAAGTGGTAGCGGAGCGTTCCGTAAGCCTGTGAAGGGAGACTCGTGAGAGCTCCTGGAGGTATCGGAAGTGAGAATGCTGACATGAGTAACGATAAAGGGAGTGAGAGACTCCCTCGCCGAAAGTCCAAGGGTTCCTGCTTAAAGTTAATCTGAGCAGGGTGAGTCGGCCCCTAAGGCGAGGCCGAAAGGCGTAGTCGATGGGAACCACGTTAATATTCGTGGACCTGTGGGTAGTGACGGATTGCGTATATTGTAAGATCTTATTGGATTGATCTTGCAGTGAAGCAGTTCCAGGAAATAGCTCCCACATATAGACCGTACCCCAAACCGACACAGGTGGACTGGTAGAGAATACTAAGGCGCTT
>NZ_JBHIQG010000117.1:0-6650 GCF_042196425.1 Bartonella sp. AD328YNZD
AGAGCCTCTGTTATTTTCTGTTGCTATATTATCACACAACACATAATTTATTGTGGATATGAAAAGATATTCTTCAGATCTTCTTAAAAAGTTTTTCATAAACAATAAAGAATAATTACATTTAAAATCAATAAGTTATTACATTATACAGCTTACGGTTTCTTGTGCAAAACGAAGCTATGAGATCATTTCGTCTTGGATGATCCCTCTATTTTCTGTAACTGTATCATTTTTACTACAGCTTTTCTTTCTCTAATTTTGTAGCACTGTCTCATAAATAAATTAGGAGCAAAGTTTATGAATATAAGATCTTTAGTAACAACTTCTATTATCGCTATGGCGGCTGCTTCTGCAGCACAAGCTGCTGATGTTGTCATCCCTCGTGAAACAGCCCCAGCAGTCATCGCAGCCCCTTCATTTTCTTGGACAGGCTTTTATATTGGTGGTCAGATTGGTGGTTTTTCAAGTAAAGTTGAATTAAAAGATAAAGATAAAGATACTTCAGTTTTTAAAGACTTGTCACCTAAACTTTCAGGTTTGATTGGCGGTTTTTATGCAGGATCTAACTTTGATCTTGGAAATGGCATTATATTAGGTGTTGAAACAGATATGATCTGGTCTGGCAAAAAGGATGTGCGAGTAGTTTCTAAAACTGATACTCCTCCAGCTAGTGGAACTGAAACTCCTCCAGCTAGTGGAACTGAAACTCCTCCAGCTAGTGGAACTGAAACTCCTCCAGCTAGTGGAACTGAAATTGTAAAGAGTTTAAGTGTTAGAAATACAGCTGCACAAGGAATTGTGGATGTATCAGAAGGTGTTGGTTTTAAACAGAAATGGGCTGGTGCTACGCGAGTACGTATTGGTTTTGCTGCTGCTGACCGCATTATGCCTTATGTTGCTGGAGGTGTTGCCTATACACAGCTAGAGGCTGCTTATGGAGAAGTGAAGGTAGGTAATAAAACTTTTGTTTCAGGTTCATCTGATGAAACAGCAACAATGGTTGGTTTCACTATTGGTGGTGGTCTTGATTTTGCAGTGACTGATAATGTCCTGTTGCGTGCAGAATACCGTTACGCGGACTATGGTAAAAAGAAATTTTTTGCAAAAGAAAAAGAATATAATTTCAGAACCAATGACTTCCGTGTAGGTGTTGCATACAAATTCTAATTTCGTCAAAAACGAAATGATGAAGACAAAATAAATTGTTATGAGGCTCTGTTAAAGACGGAGCCTCTTTTATTTTTCTATTGATATATTATCACATACCTTATATTTGTTGGGGATGTAAAAGATATTATTCGGATTTTCTTAAAAAGATTTTCATAAACAAGAGACAATAACTACGGTGTAAAATCAATATCTTATGTATATATTTATAACTTACAGTTTTTTGTACGAAGTGAAGTTATGAAATGATTTTATATTGGGTTCGTCTTTCGTTTCCTATGGTTGTATCATGTTGACTACAGCGTTTTTTCTGTAGTTGTATAATACTTCGTTCTAAATAAATTAGGAGCAAAGTTTACGAATATAAAATCTTTAATCATAATTTCTGTTATCATTATAACTACAGCTTTGCGACACAAGCTGCTAATGCTATCATTCTTGGTGAAGTAGCTCCAACAGGTATTGCTGCTCCTACTTTTTTTGAACAGGGTTTTATATCGGTGGTCAAGTTGGCAACTTTTTAAGCCAAGTTGATCTATTTGATTTAGAGATAAAAAAAACTCCATACAAATATGGATTGCCTAAACTTTCAGGTTTGATTGGCGGTTTTTATACAGGGTCTAACTTTGATCTTGGAAATGTCTTCATCTTAGGTGTTGCAACAGATGCAGTTTGGGCATGACCGTGGAAAAACAAAAACGCACTTAGAAGATCTTGAGGCGTATGAGATATAAAAATTTAGCCAAAATCTTATAAATGCTGGCGTTACTTTGGCTGATGCAGAAAAGCTTCACGATGATGATACAATAGTTTATAATTTTTACTGAAGAAGAAAAATGGTCTAGTTTAACATGGGCCCGTATTAGTTTTGTAGTTGCTAATCGTATAATACCTTATTTTGCTGATGGTATTGCTTATACGCAAATGTAGGGCATTTCCACAATTGAAGTGAAAAAAGAGGCTGGCTGATAATACTGATCAAAAGATCGCTTCTGATAATTTGCATGATGAAGACAAAGACACTGGTTAGTTTCACCCTAGGTGTTGACTTTGCAATGACAGACAATGTTCTGTTGCGTGCAGAATACCATTACTCGGACTTTTGTAAGAAGCAATTTGCAAAGGATGAGGGTAAACTAGGCTACAAAACCAATGGCTTTCGTGTAAGTATTGCTTACAAGTTCTAATTTTGTCAAAAGCGCAATTATGAATACAAAGTATTAATAAAAAATTAAATTTCCAAAAGATCTTGACTTTTACAAAAACCCTGTTTTCTAAGATTTTTATTTGTACAATTGTGACATTTTTACTACAGATTTTCTGTTTATAATCTTGTAGGATCATCTTGTAGTTAATTTAGGAGCAAAATTATGAATACAAAATTTTTAATAGCAACTTCTGTTGTCGCTTTGATTTCATCTTCTGCAGCATATGCAGCTGATGTCGTGATTCCTCATGAAGCCGCACCAGCAGTTATCACAGCCCCTTCGTTTTCTTGGACAGGCTTTTATCTTGGTGGTCAAGTTGGTAACTTTTCGAGTAAAACGAAATTAACTGTTCCAGGAGCAGACAAAGAACTTTTCAAAAAAGATAATATACCTAGTCCTTCTGGTTTCATGGGTGGCCTTTATGCAGGATCTAACGTAGACCTCGGAAATGGTCTCATTCTGGGTGTTGAAACTGATGCAGTTTGGGCAGACCGTGAAGAATCAAAAACAGCCCGTGAATTGACTCTTACTAAAGAAGATGTGGCATTTTTTAATAATGCCCTTGAAAAAGCTAAGGTTGAATTAAAAGATCAGCAACGGTTTGAAATAGGTGACAAGGTAACGGAAAAGCACAGTTATAAAGAAAAATGGTCTGGTGCTACACGCGTTCGTATCGGTTTTGCTGCTGTTGACCGTATTATGCCTTATGTTGCTGGTGGTATTGCCTATGCGCAGGTACAGGGCATTCAGTCAGTTGCAGGAAAAGGAGAGAGAGCTAAAGTTGAGCAGAAAGCTGATGTGATGGAAAACCCACCAGTTAAGCAAAATGTAGATTTGACTGGTGGTACTTGGGCTGATGACACGAAGACAATGGTTGGTTTTACTATTGGTGGTGGAGTTGACTTTGCAATGACAGAAAACGTTCTTTTACGTGCAGAATACCGTTACTCCGATTTTGGTAAAAAGAAATTCGCAAACGATACACGTGAATTCAACTACAAAACCAATGACTTCCGTGTAGGTGTCGCTTACAAGTTCTAATTTCGTAAAAATGAAATTATAAGCACAAAAAGATACTAAGGCCTCGTTTAACGAGGCCTTTATTTTATTAGCCCTTTATTTTAATCTTTCTTAAACCCTTCTTGTTTTTATTATTTCATTTTGTGTTATAAAGCTTTAAAGAAAAAAGTCGTCTATTATAAATGTCTTGCAACATATTGATTTATAAAGATAATTTAATATTATTCATGTTGAATTAGATCCTCAAATACCGTAAAATTTTCTCATTTCAAATCTGTGTATGTTGAATCAATAAAAATCACTTGCTTGCACATCATAGGTAGGATGAGTGTGTGGATAAAAACTATAGAAGAAAGGATTAAAAATGGCTCTTATGAACCATCTTAATGCAAGGAAAGGGAGAGAGCAGTATTCACGAGCTGGCAAAATGTGTGATGGTGCCGATTTGCTTCTCCATAAGCGGATTGGTTACATATATAGAGAGATTTTATAATTACTGATTAATAAAATCTTATATCACTGCTGCTATTTCACACCTAAGTGAAAAGCGTTCAATTAATCTCAAAAACAGGAAAAGATCATAACCAGTGATTAACTTTAGCCGCCTTTTATATGCTAGTTTAGAACGATCGTGCTACATATATCCTGTTAGAGTACTCTCTGAAACGGAAATACAGTCTCATTAGGGAAGCATATGAAATTATAAAGATAAAAATCAGTTTTCAACTTTACCTTCTTCTTTTAATTGAGTTTTATGATTTTCAAAAGCATTGAGAGCAATGTTTTTTTAATAGTGAGGATGATGTATTGTTTTGCGCTTTTATTTATTGCATTCTTTAATGGGATCACACCTCTTATGAAAACAAAATGCCCCAAACGGACTATATCGTTGTTACGTATTCACACGCTTGTTTTAAAGAAATATTTCTCAGGGCATATCATATCTGTTTCATGTCAAGATTCGTGAATAGTATAAAGCGATAATCCCCCAATATAATAACTCCATTGAGTACTACGACCTTTATGCTTAATAAAAAGAGTAAACTGGCACCATCATACACTGTAATAGCCACCAATGTTTCAGACAGACCTTAGCTGTTAAGAGCTTTTATAAAAAGTATTTTTAATCTTGTCTTTAATATTTTTTATTGACATGCTCCATCCCGTTTATGACATACACAGAGACATGGTTTTGATGGATTCAACATGGAACAGGTTTTAAACGAGAGAATCCTACGGTATTAGATTTTTTTATTAAACATACAAACAATAAGTTATCTTTATAAATCAAAGTGATGTGTTAGGACGACAATATTTCTGAAAAAAATCTAAAAGTTTTTTTGTGAATGTTTTATTTCATGAAACTTTTATGGTGCTTGGTTTTAAAAAATGTAATGATTGATTTTACGGTTTGCACTGGCGTTGATTTTTTGAGTGATAGACAATGTTTTTTGTGTGCAGAATATTGTTATTGAGATTTCTGTAAAAAGAAATTTGTAAAGAATATTGTCATTAACCGTCACGCGAAAATTTAATGGAAATAAATCCAATTTTAAGACACATAATTTTAGTGTGATTTAATTTACAAATCCTCATTGAAAACAAAACTAAATAGTTAAGAAAGCTTATTTTCAAAAATCCTTTATTTTTTTGTGAGTGTGTTATTTTTGCTACAGATATTTCAAAAAAGATACTCTATATACATTTCATTTTGGATATTTGGAGAGATTTTATGAACACAAAATGTTTAATAACAGCGTCTATTTTTTCTTTAATTTCGGCATCTACAGCGTTAGCTGCTGATGTTCTGATTCCTCATCAGCCAGCATCATCGACTTCTTCTGCCATTGTTGCTCCTACTTTTTCATGGACAGGTCTTTATTTAGGTGTCCAAGCCGGTGGTTTTTCGAGCAAAGCGGATATGGCTCTTATTGATCAAGAAAAGAATTTCTCGCTGGATAAAGAGTTCTCTCCTAAACTTTCAGGTTTTGCAGGTGGTTTTTATGCAGGGTCTAATATCGATCTCGGTGACAGCTTTGTTTTTGGTATTGATACGGATTTAATGTTATCTGGAAAAAAACACACAAAAACCATAACCATAGGTGCATCTAATAACGCTACAGTAGAGAATGCAGTAGGAAGAGCCCGCAGATCAGCAGAAGTTGTAACCCCAAAAGCATCAATATCAACAGTATCAGTACCATCAACGCTAAATGTACAAACAAAAGCAGAAGGAGGAATACAACAATCAAAAGGGTTAACAGAGACTAACGCTAATCCAAAAGCGCCAGAAAATTCTACAACACAAACGTTATTAGAATCAGAGAAAACTGTGCAATCACCAGCAGCTGGCAGCACTAATTCAGTAAAATCAGTATCAGGAAGGTCAAGCCCAACAGCAATGTTAAAGCAAACAGCTATATCTAAACAAACATCTTCCACCACGGGGACAAACTCAGAGCAACCAGTATCAGCTTCATTATTAAGATCAGATACAGGAGAAACATCATTAAGAGAGAATGTATCAAAAGTAGTAGCAAAATCAGCATCTCCCAGTGTACAGACAGGATCGATATCAAAAGCGTCAGAACCGCTTTCTTTGGCAAGGTCATCTACAGGAGAGCAACCATCAGAAGCGAGAGTAAGTAAACCCAAAGCGTCTGTAAGATCAGAATCTGCACAAACGGTTGGAAAAACACCAGTATCCTCTCATTCAATAAAAGAATCAAATGAGCTAGTAGCAAAAGCACCCACATCAGTACAGCCATCAGCAGTAGAGAAAACGGTACCGAGTTCATCACTTGTACTAGCGAGATCAGGATCATCTGGATCTGAGAAAGAGGCTTCTAATGGAACAAGCGGAGGTCATCATAGTATTCAGAGTTATAGTGGTAATAACTCTCATTCGCGCGTTGCTTCTAATGGAGGTGGACATGCTCATCCACATGGTGCACCTCACGGCGGTGGATACAGCTCTGGTGCTAATCCGCATGGTTCTCACCCACATACTTCTCATCCTCATGGTGGACAGAATATGGCTGGACACGGTGCACAAAGTCCCCAAGCGGCAGATAAGAGCAATTCCAGTGTATACGGTATAGAACAAATCAAAAAGGTTGCTTCTGAACTTGCTCTGGATCAAGAAGATGAAGTTGAAGCTTTAAACCATACTTTCAAACAAAATTGGGGTGGTGCTACACGGGTCCGTATTGGTTTTGCTGCTGATCGCTTTATGCCTTATCTCGCTGGTGGTAT
>NZ_JBHIQG010000118.1:0-6606 GCF_042196425.1 Bartonella sp. AD328YNZD
TGAGTGAGAAATAATCATATTAAAAGAGCGAGAAAAATAAAAACGTAAGACAAAGCGTAATCCCTATTATTTAAAAATTAGAGTCGAATGAAAGGGATAATAGTAAGATGAAAAATAGCTTGTTTTTGCTTGCATATTTTTTCAAAATGAAGCTATTTTATCCTTTTAAATATTACTCAACCAGATATATCTTTACTCATATCTGGAATAGAAGGTTGAAACTGTTTACAAAATACCAACCATTTTAATCTTTCTTTCAAAAATGTTACAGTATTAGGGTTGAATATTGCTTTATAAGCAAGAGAAGAAATATAGTATTATCAGATAAATAAAGTCATGAAATAAAAAATATACCAACCATGGAATGAAGAGATATACCAGCTTTTTATTCGATACAAAAAACAACGATAAGCTAGTCCCTAGCTTGACAATTTCTTATTCTTTACAGATATTTTTACAAAACCTTTGCGTGCTTTCGTGATGATTAGAATAATCGATTGTAAGCATAATGATGTCATTTTTAGGTGGTCAACGATCAATTTTTATTGGATAGATAGTTGGAAGGGATTATCCTTACAATGTGTTTAAATCCTAAGGTTTGAGTTTTTCTATTCGAAACAATTCTTTTCGCCAAAAAGAGATTATGTAGGTGTGTACTGTAATGATCAAATGAGTGATTTAACATGATATAGATTCTTGAGTTTTTAAGGTTGGATGCAATGCATATGATTCCAACACATTGATTATAAGAATAAATAACTGTTTTTTATATTGAATGTAAAAGTCTAGATATCTTAGGATTATTTCATTTTAAATGTGTTTAGGTTGAATCCATCCAAATCATTCGCTGATTCATTACAAACGGAGGTTAATGTGTAAGTAAAAAGAGATTGAAAAAGGGATATAACATGCCGCTTATGAATCTTTTTAAATGCAAGGACTGTTGTGACATTAGGGGGGACAAAGTGTATGATGGTGTTGGCTTGTATCGTTAACTTAATTTTTGATGTGAATAAGAAAAATGGAGACAATGAAAAGCAAAACATTTTCTTTATTTGAGAGAGAAAAATGATTTTTCCGCAAAAGGGGGAAAGAATCGATTAAATTGTAAAAATCCGCTTTGCTTTAAATAGACCTTTGTCGAGGGTGCCGATAGCAAGAAGTTGTTCCTTATAGAGGACACAAATTTCATCTTCATCAAGAGGTACTTTGTGATGACACAAGGGTATAGAATGCCCCTTCATAACTCTTTGTGCTTGGGTTTCATTAAGGGTATAATGAAAGAGGCAATCCAATGCAGCGCTCGTTTCAATTAAGAGCCCATCAAGTGTTGTGAATTTTTTTTCAAAAGAACGATTATTTTCCTCTGTAGTGTTTTTATTTGGCGGAATGGCTGCTTTTAGTTCCTCCCATGTAATGAGATCTTCTTCATCAAAAGGTGCGACGGCAATACGTCTTAAATCAGCAATATGCCCATAGCAACCGAGATCACGTCCCATATCGCGTGCTAAAGAGCGCACATAAGTTCCTTTTCCGCAGGTTATTTCAAAGGCAGAATGCTCTTTGGTAGGCATTTCTAATAACTTGAAAGTTTCTATTTCCACTTCACGGGGCGGAATTTCAACAACTTCCCCTTCACGCGCTAAATCATAGGCACGATTTCCGGCAATTTTGATTGCTGAAAACTGTGGAGGTGTTTGCAAAATAATACCTGTATATTGAGGAAGAAGAGCAAGTATTTCTTCTCGAGTTGGACGTTTGAGAGATGTTTTGGTTATTTCTCCTTCTAGATCATCTGTTGAGCGCTCTTGCCCCCAAGCAATATGAAAACGGTAAGTTTTTTTGCCTTGCATCACGTAAGGGACGGTTTTGGTTGCTTCGCCCAATGCAATGGGAAGGAGACCAGAAGCAAGAGGATCAAGTGTACCCGCATGTCCTGCCTTTTGAGCATGGAAGAGCCATTTGATTTGTGAAACAGCTTCTGTTGATTTCATTCCTTTTGGTTTATCAAATATGACCCAGCCAGAAACAGGACGCCCTTTTTTCTTATGTTGCCGCGCCATATCTTTAATCCTCATCTGTATCACTATGGTGAAGATCGCGTGCAACCTCAGGCGAGCGAAGGAGGGCATCAATTTTTGAAAAATTATCAAAACTATTATCAAGTCGGAAACGCAGTTCTGGCATATATTTCATTTGTCGCAACGCATGACTGATTTCTCCACGGAGAAAACGACTACGTTTATTGAGGGTATCAACAACATCGGTATGAGAAGCATTTTTAAGAGTGCTGAGAGGTGATACAAAGCAAGTAGCAATTTTTAAATCTGGTGACATGCGTACTTCAGAGACAGAAATAACAATATCTTTTAAGATATCATCAAGCAAAATATCACGCTGTAATATATGCGCTATTGCATGACGTACTTGCTCTGCTACTCTAAGTTGCCGTTGTGATGGCCCTGCATTTTTCATCAAAGTTTTATCCTTGCTACAAGATCTCTTTTTTGACCATTTAGATAAGGAAAAAGAGATATTGCGTATAAAACCTAATAACTTTTCTCATTTCACAACAGAGTAAAGTTATTGGATTATTTTATAATGTGCGATTAATATGTTCGATACGGAAGGTCTCAATGATGTCTCCTGCACGCATGTCTTCATAATTTTCAAAGGCTATTCCACATTCTTGACCACTTTGCACTTCATTGACTTCATCCTTAAAGCGTTTGAGTGTTTTCAGCTTTCCTTCGTGAATAACGATATTATCGCGGATAAGGCGAACACCGGCTCCTCGTTCTATTTTACCTTCTGTAACGCGACAGCCTGCAACTTTTCCAATTTTTGTAATGTTAAAGACTTCTAGAATTTCAGCATTACCAAGGAATGTTTCACGCTGTTCTGGTGAGAGTAATCCAGACATAGCAGCCTTGATATCATCAACAAGATCGTAAATGATGTTATAATAACGAATTTCAATTCCTTGTGTTTTAGCAAAATCACGTGCTTGCTTATTGGCTCGAACATTAAAGCCAATTACAGCAGAGTTAGAAGCTTCCGCAAGAGAAATATCACTTTCGGTAATTCCTCCAGCACCAGAATGTACAATACGCGCACGAACTTCGTCATTTCCGAGTTTTTCCAATGCTGAAGCGATTGCTTCAATTGATCCTTGCACATCCCCTTTTATAATAAGAGAAAATTCCTTAACACCAGTCGTTTGCAATTTTGTCATCATTTGTTCAAGAGAACCACGTGAACCAGTTTGCCGCGCAACAGCTTTATCACGTGCTAATCGTTGACGATATTCAGAAATTTCACGTGCTTTTGCTTCATGTGTGACAACAGCAAAACGGTCTCCGGCTTGTGGTGTTCCTTGCATGCCTAAAATTTCAATTGGTGTAGAGGGAACAGCTTCTTTGACATGGCGGCCATGGTCGTCAATCAAAGCACGCACACGACCCCATTCATTTCCGGCAACGATAATATCAGAAGGGTGTAATGTACCTTTTTGAACAAGAACTGTTGCAACAGACCCACGTCCGCGATCCAATTTGGCTTCAATGATAACGCCCTCTGCAGTTCGTTGAGGATCTGCTTTCAGATCAAGCATTTCAGCCTGAAGAAGGATAGCTTCGAGAAGTTTATCAAGATTTTGACCAGTTTTAGCAGAAACTTCAACGTCCAAAGTTTCTCCACCCATAGTTTCAACAAACACTTCATGTTGTAGAAGTTCTGTACGCACTTTTTGTGCATTCGCAGCTGGTTTATCAATTTTGTTGATAGCAACAATGATAGGGACACCAGCAGCTTTCGCATGATTGATTGATTCAATCGTTTGAGGCATAACACTATCATCAGCGGCTACAACGAGAACAGCAATATCAGTAACACGCGCTCCGCGTGCACGCATAGCCGTAAATGCAGCATGCCCTGGTGTATCAATAAAGGTAATTTTTTGACCGTTTTGTTCTACTTGATAGGCACCAATATGCTGCGTAATACCTCCTGCTTCGCCAGAAACAACATTTGCTTTACGAATAGCATCCAAAAGAGAAGTTTTTCCGTGGTCAACATGGCCCATAATGGTTACAACAGGGGGGCGTTGCTGCATGTTTTGAGGATTATCTGTTATATTAAAGATACCTTCTTCTACGTCAGATTCTAAAACACGTTTAACAGTATGGCCAAATTCAACAGCGATGAGTTCGGCAACATCTGCATCAATAACATCGCCCGGTTTCATCATTTGTCCTTGTTTCATCAAGAATTTAATCACATCAACAGAACGCTCAGTCATACGTTGTGCGAGCTCTTGAATGGTAATCGTTTCAGGAAGAACAACTTCGCGAGAAATTTTTTCTCTTGGTTCTTGATTTTGTGCACGCTTAAACTTTTCCTGTCTACGCCGCATTGCAGCCATTGAGCGCCCACGTGCGCTTCCTTCTTCATCCAGTGCACTATTCAGAGTTAGCTTTCCGCGTCTCCGCTCATCAGCTCCTTTGACAACTTTGGGTATACGTATGTCTGACTTAGCAGGATTAGCACGTCGACTATGCCGTTCTTCCTCTTTATTGTCATCTATTTTGCGTTTTTCAACCACGGTTGTATGTTTAGGCGCAATAGGAATATCTGTCTGTTCAATGAGAGGGGGAACAGGTGGAATCTGTACTGGCGATATTTCTTCTTCTTGTTGGAGATGTATTTCTTTTTCTTTAATTTCTTGCTGTAAAATTTCTTCACGCTCTTTAGCGCGCCTTGCTTCTTCTTCGGCTTGTTCTCGCGTTATTCTTTCTTGGATATGTGCTTCTTCTAATGCGCGAAGTCTTGCTTCCATTTCAGCCGATGAAAGATTGCTTTTGGCTACAGATTCTTGAGGCTTTTTTTCCTCAAAACGTGGTTTAGAGCGCTGAGAAGCCACATGCGGCTTTGTAATGGGCTGTAGGGTTTCAGATTTTTCATCAGGTCGCGTAATTTTACGCCGTTTGGTTTCGACAACGACAGCCTTCGTACGGCCATGACTAAAATTTTGTTTAACCGTACTCGTTTCCAAGACAGACCTCTTGAGAGTTAGTGTCTTCTTGACGGTTGTTTTGTCGTTGTTATTTTCACTCATTGTACTTCCTTCACGGCTTGTGCCGTCATCTCACTAGACTTACTATGCTTGTCGTCACGATAGCTGATCAATTTACATGTCGTTTTGAGAAATCCTCCAGCAGCTTTTGTGTCCAGTAAGGCCGCGTGCATTACAGGATTAGAGCCAAAAGCCACTCGCATTTCATCACTTGTAAATAAAGATATGGTTTTTATAGTCCGATTTGTTTGTTGTTGTATTGAATGGATGGCCTGTGCAATTTTTCGTTTCCCATCTTCTGTTGTTTCTTTAGCATGAAGTACAAGAATAACTTTACCAGAGCGGATAGCAGCGTCAACCTTTGTTGCTCCCATAACAATTGCTCCCGCTTTTCGCGCCATGGAAAGGCTTGAAAGAGCGGCTTTTAGTAAAAGCGTATCAACAACATGCACAAGATTTGGTGCAACTTCAACATCTGTTTTAAAATTTCTATGAAAAGCTTTTTGTTTGATTGCTTTCTCAATAACAGCGTGATGGGCAGAAATCCAAATGCCACGCCCTGGTAAATTCGCTTTAAGATCAGGAACAATTTGGTTATTGGGACCAATAACAAAACGGATCAGTGTTTGTACTGAAGCATTTTTTCTGGTTACAATGCAAGTCCGTTCATTCATTTAAAGTGTATCCACATCCAAATCATCTGTTTTTTCATTTTCTGCAGAATTTTCATCTTCTACAGGACTTTCTGTAACAAGATCAGCTTGGTCTATCCAGCCTGCTTGTACACGTGCGGCTAAAACCATAGCTTCTGCATCTGCGCGTGTAATGTCAAAAGGGGTTAAAATACCAGAAAAATTCTGTGTTTGACCTTCTTTACGTTCTCTCCAGCCAGCTAAATCATCAACGGCATAGCCAGCAAAGTCTTCTATCGTTTTTACACCATCCTCACCTACAGCAACCAACATAGCACTTGTCATTCCAGGAAGTGTTCGCAATTCGTCAGAAACTCCGAGTTTTTTACGTTTTTCGTCGAGCTCTTTTTCTTGCCGATCAAGATATTCGCGGGCACGACTTTGGATTTCATTAGCAGTTTCATGGTCAAAACCATCAATAGAAGCAATTTCTTCAAGATCAATATAGGCGATTTCTTCAATAGAAGAGAAACCCTCTGATGCCATAACCTGTCCGATCATTTCGTCAACCTCTAAGGCCTCCATAAACAATTTACTCCGTTCAGTAAATTCTTTTTGACGATTCTCAGATTCTTCTTTTTCCGTTAAAATATCAATGTTCCATCCTGTTAGTTGCGAAGCCAAGCGAACATTTTGCCCACGTCGTCCAATAGCAAGGCTAAGTTGATCATCTGGCACAATAACTTCAATCCGTTCAGCATCTTCATCAAGGATGATTTTAGAAACTTCAGCAGGTTGCAGTGCATTAACGACAAATGTTGCCGCATCAGGCGACCAAGGAATAATATCAATTTTTTCGCCTTGTAATTCAGCAACAACAGCTTGTACACGACTTCCTCG
>NZ_JBHIQG010000119.1:0-6574 GCF_042196425.1 Bartonella sp. AD328YNZD
AAAGTAGGTGTAACAGGCGGCTATGGAAATCATACGGAAATTCAACATGCCAATGGGTATATTAGCAGTTATTCACACCAAAGTCGTTATGCACCAGACATCAAACCAGGCGTGAAAGTACGACAAGGACAAATTATTGGGTATGTTGGATCAACAGGAATGGCAACCGGTCCCCATTGTCATTTTGAAATCATTGTCAATGGCGTCAAAGTTGATCCCATGCGCATTCGTATACCGGATAGCAAAGCCTTAACCAATCAAGACCTACAAACATTCCTACAAGAAAAAAACAACATTGATGCCTTGATCAACAGCCCAATAGCACCCTCCGAAGAAACTTAAAGCATCTACCTTTTTACAACTCAAAACATCTAAAAAATATGCTTGAGCGCTTACTTTTCTCAAAGAGATTTCCGCATTTTAAATATCTATTAAAGAATACGCCGAAATATGCCGCCACCCAAGGTCGCATCACAATGATTGAAAATAAAACGCCCTCCCCTTTTCTGGTTTACGCACAATAGAAAAGTAAAAAATATGAAACCCCAAAAAGTTAACTCTTCTTGTTTATTTTATCAAAACGATAAAAATCCCTTTGTTTTCCATGCAATAAAATCTCAAATCAAAGAGGTGCCCGCTAAAGGATGAAGATTCTAAAACCCATATCATTCTATAAACAACCCGGCTTCTTTTTGAATAAATTCCACCTATTGAATGCTTATGCTGTTCATGACCCTAAAGGACAGTGTTTCATGAACTTTCTGAGCACGTTTTACCTTAAGAATATTTCTCCCACACGCTTACAAAAACACCCTCTATTTAAAATTTTAACAACCCTTACAAAAAATAATAAAACTTGAAAAAACAATCTATTCGCAAAGAAATAGAGCTTA
Organism: Bartonella sp. AD328YNZD; assembly: GCF_042196425.1. NCBI lineage: Bacteria > Pseudomonadati > Pseudomonadota > Alphaproteobacteria > Hyphomicrobiales > Bartonellaceae > Bartonella > Bartonella sp. AD328YNZD. Next base: position 894 of record NZ_JBHIQG010000119.1, read on the forward strand.
CGAATATAAGTATTATTAGCGTAAAGGAGCACTTATTCAAAATAAATTTAAATTTTAACTTAAGCACTTCAAAGCTATAAAACATACAAAAAAGGAGAATTTTGAAAGCTGATCATCGGAGTAAACAAAGCGAAAAAACAACAAGAGAGAAAATCAAACATTACACCAAAAGATAAAGAAGCAAAGTTGCTTCTCTTGAAGACAATCGATAATTTAAATTAAAGAGTGATGTGTTCGCGCTATGAAGCCGTATTTTTCCTCCTTCTTGTGAAAAGATGCCCTCCCCATACATTCACGATGAATGAAAGGCAGCTTACCACGAGCAAAGAGAAAATTTACCCTTTTAAAAATCAGTCAGAGCTTTTTTTTGAACTATTCATGCTAAGTTTTGGCAAAGGAATGACAATTTTTGTACCTCCTAAAGCAGAAGTTTCAAACAGAGGTTTTTCACCAAATTGCATACAGAGCTGTTCCACGACTACACGACCAAGTCCTGTTTTTTGTTTTAAAGTTTGGCTTTTCATTCCCACGCCATCATCTTCTACAATGAGCATCAATTGTCCATCTTTCTGGGGACCAAAGGAGATATAAATATGACCGGACCGTTGATCAGGAAAGGCATGTTTTAAGGAATTTGTCAGCAGTTCACCAAGGATAATTCCAAGTGTTGTCGCATCTCTTGAAGACAGGCGACACTCTTTAAAGTTGGTGTGAATGGTGATGTTTTCACGCAATTCAAAAGGGACTGCCAATTCGACATCATGCACAACAGAACTGAGAAACTCTGCCAATAGTGTCGTTTCCATATCATCACTTAAGCGCAAACGACGATGTGCTGTAGAAATTGTCTGAATACGATCACGTGCAGCTCCTAGAACAGAACGGACCTCTTCATTTTTGCTTCGGTTTAACTGGAGCCCCAACAAAGAAGACACCGTCCCAAGAGAATTGCCAATGCGATGGCTTGCATCCTGCAACAATATTTCAACCCGTTGGCGTTCTTTTTCAGCGTGATTGCGTGCTCTTTCTAATTCTTGTGTTCGTTCTTTCACGCGGGCTTCCAGAGCGATGTTTTCACTATGAAGCAGCAATTGATACAATTTTAAAGAGCGCATATCACGATGAAAACGATTAATAACAAAATAGGCCGAAACAAAAGTACTGACAACAGAAACAATAGCTGCCAATGTTAAAGCAGCACGCATCAATGCGATACCCTCGCGCTGTTTTTGGCGCACCACATCATCCCCATTAATAAAACTTGTCATCAATTGCGCTAAACGTGCTACAGGAATTTTTGATACTTCCAAAGAGTCCGCATGAGAAAGTTGAGAAGGTTGTTCAGAAATCGCATCAAGAGCATGCATATGGGCACTCATAAAGGCTTTTCGTGCTTCAACCTCTTCTTTAAAAGCCGTAAACCATTTATACCACTGCGGATGCGCATAAACAATAAGTGCGATATAGTCGAGAATATTCCCCAACTCCCGCTCTGAATTTTCAAAACGTATTTTATCTTCCGCCTTGCGCGTTTTTGCATAGCTGCGATCAGCAACAGCCATATCGATCAAGCTAATAAGGACCAAATCAGCCTGTTCACGCAATTCTGAACTTGTATTCAACTGTGCGACTTCTCGATCAACGGCATTTGAAAGCAACATAATAAAAACCGATGCCAAAAGAGCCATAACAAGAGAAACAACAATCGCACCCCACCGCCAGCGTGATATCGTTGCATCAGAAGAAGGCATTTGAGGCATCAAATTTGTTTTTGTTGTCATAGAATGTCCATTGGCGAACTTGAAAGTCGTCATTTTTCAGCACAAAGGAAGGCAACCTTATGGAACATAAAACCTAAAGCCCGTGAGAAAGTTTTATACAGGCTTTTCTTGTGTTCTTAAAGATACACGCCAAACTTCTGAATTCCCTCAGATACTGACTTTACTGTAATAGCTATAACGGGAATAAAAAAAACAAGGCTATCGATCATAATTATTATGCTTTTTTAGCCGTTAAATGAACACAATGTACTTCCAGCTGAGTAAGAATCAGGACCATAATCAGACTCACCATTGACATTAAGAAGTTCTTGTAATCGATTACGCGCCCTGCTCACACGGCTTTTAATGGTTCCAACAGCACAACCACAAATAGCCGCAGCATCTTCATAAGAAAATCCTGATGCGCCAATGAGAATAATGGCTTCTCTTTGATCGGCAGAAAGCAAATTTAAGGCTTTTTTGAAATCTTGCAAATCAAGTGATCCATATTGAGCAGGATGAACAGCGACATTTTGAGTAAACACGCCGTCGGTATCTTGAACTTCTCTTCCCTTTTTACGCATTTGACTATAAAATTCATTGCGCAAAATGGTAAAAAGCCACGCTTTAAGATTAGTTCCCATCTCAAAACTATCTTGCTTAGCCCATGCCTTCATAACAGTATCTTGGACCAAATCTTCGGCTTTATCGTGCTTGCCACTTAAAGAAACAGCAAAAGCTCGTAAAGCCGGCAACACAGAAAGGAGTTCTTGTTTAAAGTTTTTCGCGCACTTTGACATAAAGGATTCAAACCTTTTCCACATTGTTTAAGCCAAATTGCTCTGCGCGCTCCAACTTCTCTAAAAGCTCAAGCAAACACCGTGGCAGTGCTTCTTCTTGAATTTCCATGTAAAATTGACGTAACTTCCGTGCTATTTCGCTATTGACCCCGAGAAGATCATCTCCAACTGTAAATTGTGTAGTGAGATTTTTTTCATCACGGTCGTTCATTTTTCATCCCCCTAATCCATATATTATTGGTAGCACCGCGAAGAATTTTTTCGCCTTATGGTTGTAAATATAGCTGTCGGTAAAAAGTTCCATACAAATCAAGGAACTTTTTTATCGGTTGAGAATTTCAACCAACAAAATGCTTGAAAGGTCAAAGGAGTTATAAATTATGTCATTATCAACGCGCATTGCCCCGCATCTTCCCTATCTTCGGCGTTTTGCCCGCTCTGTCACCGGTAGCCAATCCTCTGGCGATGCTTATGTTTCAGCGATGTTGGAAGCACTCATTGCCGACATCTCCATTTTTCCCAAAGCCTCCACTGACCGAATTGGTACCTATTGGCTTTTTTGCCATCTTTTTGACCAAACCACACCAAACATCCCTGAACCCCTGCCCCAATTTGGTCTTGAACAAAAAACCAGTGCCAAATTATCCTATCTCACGCCCCGTGCACGCCAAGCATTTTTGCTCATTGCCGTTGAAGGATTTCATGAACAAGACGCCAGCGAAATCATGAATCTGGATACGAAAGAATTTCGCAAACTTCTCAACCAAGCATCCATTGATATTTCTCAACAAATTGCCACTGAAGTAATGATTATTGAAGATGAACCTCTTATTGCACTTGATATTGAGCAAATGGTAGAAAGCCTAGGTCATCATGTTGTAGGAATAGCGCGCACGCGTGATGAAGCTGTCATTATGTATCATAAGAAAAAACCACGGTTGATTTTGGCTGATATTCAATTAGCCGATAACAGTTCAGGGATTGATGCGGTCAACGAGATTTTGAAAAATGACCGTATACCGGTGATTTTCATCACGGCTTTTCCCGAAAGGCTTCTCACTGGCGAGCGTCCAGAACCAACTTTTTTAGTGACCAAACCTTTTAACCCTGATATGGTGAAAGCGCTTATTTCCCAAGCTTTATTTTTTCAAGAGAATGCTTCTAAAGCGGCTTAGAACAGGGTAACATCTTAAAATTATGATCGTTACGCCTCTTTCAAAGCCTCCTATGGATAGATCTCATATGAGTGCGCTCATGCAAGCGATTCGTGGTGCTGATATTTGCGTTCTCTATCAGGCAACAAATCTAGTTTATTTATGGGCTGAAAACTTGCCACACCATTTGCACCATAAATGGCGGGTTGGGTGTCGTGACAGCGACTTTTTTTCGCTTGACCTTGCAGACAATATGGAAACCATCAAACTGCAAGTTTTAGCCAGTGGCAAAATGCAAACCGTTGAAGCACGTTTTGAAGATACAAATAAACAAGAGATTTGGTACAAATTTTCTATTGATTGCCACCGCAATGATAACGAAGACATTATTGGGATTATCACCACCGGTGTCAATATTTCCGGCTTACGCCGCCGTGAACAAGTGCTTAAAATCCTTCTTCGCGAGGTCAGTCATCGTTCTAAAAACCTTCTAGCGATCATTCAAAGTATTGCCAGCCAAACCGCCCGCTATACTGAATCTCTTCAGGTTTTTTTACGAAAATTTCAAGGTCGTCTTCATTCTCTTTCTCATTCTCAAGATTTGATCACTGATTCCGATTGGCGTGGTGCTCAATTTCGCGAATTGGTCCAAACGCAAGCTTTAGGCTATTTTATGAAAGAAACAGAACGTTTTTCACTTGAAGGCGTCGATCCTTATCTTTTTCCCAATGCCGCTTTGCATATCGGTTTGGCTTTTCATGAACTGATTGTCAATTCTCTTTCTTTTGGAGCCCTTTCCCAAGAAAAGGGGAGCATCTGTGTACGCTGTGAAATCGAAACAAAACTGAATGGTAAAACACAACTTATCATCACTTGGCATGAAAATTTTGAATCCGGCATCCCTCCCACAAACAATAAAAAAGCCTGTTTTGGTAGTGCCGTTCTCGAAAAAATCGTTCCCATTTCCGTGAATGGTTCAGCTTCTCTCAAATTGACACAAGAAGGAATTGTCTATTGCCTCTCTGTTCCTGATACTTATTTTGATATTTTTTCTTAAAAGAGCATTTTAAACAATGAACAAGAAAAGTTTCCCCTTTTTTAGCAAAATGTCTCATCTGTTTATTAAGCACAAAGATATTTTCCAACCTCTTTAAACCAACCTCTATTGTCCCCCAATAGTTCCCCAAAACCTTAACGATGAGAACTGAAAGCCACATAAAATCCATTCCCGCTGTCAATCAACTTCCATCCCTCATATAATCGCATATTTTAAAACAGAAACCAAAACGATAAAGAGCAAACCGTTTCAGCTTTTATATGCAAAATAAAAGCGAGCCTATTACCCATCTCTTTTTGTGTAATTTTCGCAATGCGTATATAATTTTATTTTGGCAGAATATGAAATTTCAAGAAGTAAAGCTAATATCCATCATCACTCCTCAGCTTTACGGGCTTAAAGCATCCACGACAACGGCAATTAATTGATGTAAATTACACATTTTATGCTTTTATTTATCGCATTTTTTAATGGAGATATCCTCTTCAGTTACAATAGGGCTTCCTAAAACAGAATACATTTGTGTCCCTCATTCACGCACTTTTTTAATATTTCCCAGCGCATCCACGCTCATTTCAAAACAGTATCTGTAAATAAGATATAATAGCCCCCGTAAAGTGAAGCATCAAGCCCGTCCCTTGTTACACCACGTCCTTCTTTACCTTCATACCCCTTTTCACTTCATAAAAGTAGTAGCTGAGCATCATCATACCATTTGTCTCTCATGTTACAACAGCCGTTGACCTTTGAGAGCGTCCATAAGAGGCATTTCAGTCTTTTTTTAAATATTACTCACCAATATAAAGCCCCCCCACACACCCTTTTATGACGTGCAAGCCTATGACTTTGATTAATTCACTATAGAACCGACATCTCAAAGGGGAACCGACATCTCAAAGGGGAACCGACA
>NZ_JBHIQG010000120.1:0-6574 GCF_042196425.1 Bartonella sp. AD328YNZD
ATTAAACTTATTCAACAAGTGCAATACAGTTCAGCTTATTCTTTTAAATATTCCCCCCGTCCTGGAACAGTGGGAGCTACCATGAAAAATCATGTTGATGAATCTGTAAAAGATGCCCGACTTCAACATCTACAGCACCTTCTCCTTGAACAACAAAATGTGTTCTTGCATTCTAAAATTGGTCAAAAAACGAACGTTCTTATCGAAAAACCTGGGCGTCACTCAGGGCAAATGGTAGGGCGTTCCCCGTGGCTTTTACCTGTTGTCGTCGATACAGAAGCCTCTACAGGTAGCGTGGTAGAAATTCATATTAAAAATGCAAGCTCAAACAGTTTTGTTGGTGAAGTGACCAATAGATAACCATGCCTCTAAGACCTTGTTCACAATAAATATTTTGGAAAACTCTTTTATTTTAAAAGAAAATGATTACATCTAAAGTGTGCACTTTTGCGAAAGAGAGTTTGTCTTTTATAGAGTTTACTCAAAAAGATGTGTAGTATTTATGTAGAAATGGAGAATAGGCTGAAAGCTTCAACCGAAAAAATAAAGCGCGTTAAAGAAAACGTAAATATTGCCCTTGAAAAGACTGATCCCTTGGGAAAAGTAAACGCTTCAGATACAAGCCAAGTTGTTTTGATTTTTGAAAACAATAAATATGCAAAAGTAGTTTTTGGTAAATTTGACGAAAACCTTGCTTATATCGGAAAAAAACTTGAACTCAGTATTCATCCGCGTGGTAATGAAGTCTTAATCCATGGAAGTATTTCTGTTATAAAACGTGCGCAATATGTATTGCAGCAGCTTTATGAACGTGCAAAAACACATCAAGAGCTCACTTTATCAGATATAAAAGGAGCGATTGCTATGGCAAGTATACCCAAAAAGCAGAAAGAGGACACAATAACACACAAATCTGCAACAAAAAGTACACCAGCACAGTTGAGAACTCATAAAAAAATAATTCATGCACGGACTCCAACACAAGATGCTTACATCCACGCTATGGAGCATACTGAACTTGTGTTTGGTGTAGGACCAGCAGGAACAGGCAAAACGTATCTTGCTGTTGCTCATGCCGCAATGCTTCTAGAACGTGGTATCATTGAGCGAATTATTCTCTCACGTCCTGCTGTTGAAGCTGGAGAACATCTTGGTTTTCTTCCCGGTGATCTCAAAGAAAAAGTTGACCCATATTTAAGACCACTTTATGATGCTCTTTATGATATGATTCCTGCTAAAAAAATAGAACGTATCTTAGCTTCTGGTGACATAGAAATTGCTCCTCTTGCGTTTATGCGCGGGCGAACACTTGCCCATGCCGCTATTATTCTTGATGAAGCACAAAATACTACGCCCATGCAAATGAAGATGTTCCTCACACGTCTTGGAGAAGGAGCGCGTATGATTGTTACCGGTGATGTAAGCCAAATCGATTTGCCTACAGGACAAAAATCAGGTCTCACTGAAGCAATCCGCATTCTTTCAAATGTAGAAAATATTGCAATTGTGCGTTTTGAGGAAAAAGATGTTGTACGCCACCCGCTTGTTACTGCTATCGTTCGCGCTTATGATCGTGATTCTAGAATACACAATAAAAAAAAATCACTCGCGTACGACACATTAAAAAATGAATTTGATTCATCATGATTATTATTGATATAATGATTAAAAGCGCAGGGTGGAATGATGAGGAAATGCTTTATAATATCACCGAAAAAGCGTTAACGACAACAATGCATCATGTTTCATTGGAAAATGTTGTAAGCGAAATTAGCCTGCTTTTTACGGATGATGAACATATGGCACAAATCAATGCACAATGGCGCAATAAAAACAAATCCACCAATGTATTATCCTTTCCTGCTTTTCCCCTTAAAGCTGGAAATCCTCCTGGTCCCATAATGGGTGATATTATTATTGCACGAGAAACTGTTGTTCTCGAAGCAGAGAAAGAAGGAAAAACATTTCAAGACCATTTAATGCATATGATTGTTCATGGCATCTTGCATCTGCTTGGTTATGACCATGAAACTGATAATGAAGCACATCAAATGGAAAAGCTTGAAAGAGAAATTCTTCAAAAGCTTTTCATAAAAGATCCTTACGCTGAATTGTCTATAAATGATAAAATTTAACTTTTAAAATTAATATTACGAGCATACCATTTAAGCCTCTCATTCATCTATTATAAAAAGAAAGTTTAGAAGATTTCAAAACCATGGCCAACAAAATAAATGCACAAAATAATAGTCCTACATCTTCTAATAATGAAAAAAATCCCTCTCAACAAACGAATCATACAGAAAAATATTCTCTGATGAATCATTTATTTTCATTCTTACGTGGTCGTAATTGTGCATCTACGTCACTGCGCGATGACCTTACCGTTGCCCTCACGACTGACAATGAAAAAGACACCGCCCTCTTCTCACCTGAAGAACGTACTATGCTGCATAACATTTTACGCTTACGTGAAGCACGCGTAGATGATGTTATGATACCCCGTTCTGAAATTGAAGCATTAGAAATAAACACTTCACTTGGAGAAGCCCTTAAATGTTTTGCAAAAATTGGTCATTCTCGCATACCAGTTTATGCTGAAACTTTAGATGATCCGCGTGGAATGATCCATATCCGCGATATTCTTAACTATATGATTCGCTTTATTATCACCCCAACAAAAACCGAACAGAAATCCGATTTTCTTCAATTAAACCATGCAGACTTGCATACCCCAATCGGTGAATTGGATCTAATCCGAAAAGTTCTCTTTGTTCCCAGTTCTATGCTAGCAAGCAAATTATTAACACGGATGCAAACCACACGAACACAAATGGCTTTAGTTATTGATGAACATGGAGGAACAGATGGTCTCGTTTCAATGGAGGATATTGTTGAATTAGTCGTTGGTGATATCGAAGATGAACATGATAATGTTGACAATGCTATCGTACGCGAACCCAATAATAAATGGCTCGTTGATGCAAGAACTGAACTAGAAGATGTGGAGAAAGCTCTTGGACCTGATTTTATCGTAGGGGAATATGGTGATGATGTTGATACTATTGGTGGTTTGATTGTCTCCATTCTTGATCGCATTCCTGAAAAAGGTGAAATTATCGAAGCTGTACCTGGCTATAGATTTCGTATTTTAGAAGCTGATAAACGCCGGATTAAGCGGTTACGCATTTTTCGCATTCCAGAAAATGAGAATCTTGAGAACAATGCCATTCCTAAAGAATAGTCCAGAGTTTTTTAACAATTTCATCGTTTTTTTGTCCTCTGTTACCGGCTGGAAGCGCCAAGCATTGATCTTTCTATGTGGTGCTTTTACTTCTTTTGCACTTCCACCCTTTTATTTGACACCTCTTTGCTTTTTAACTTTCCCCATTTTTATTGTTTTACTGGACTCAATACAGTCCTCCCCAAACAATAAAAAACATTTTTTTATCTACGCTTTAAGCTGTGGAACCTTTGGTTTTAGTTATTTTATTTGCGGACTTTGGTGGCTCTGCAATGCTTTGTTAACAGATCCAGATTCTTTTGGTTGGGCAGTTCCACTAGCCATTTTATTTCCTCCTCTCTACCTTTCTTTTTATTGGTTTTTTTCTGGTTTCATTGTCGGCTTATTATGGACAAAAGGAATAGCACGCTTTTTTGTTTTAGCCTTTTCTTTAGGATTAGCCGAGTGGTTGCGTGCGTTCTTATTCACAGGATTTCCATGGAATGCTCTTGGATATACAGCCATGCCCACCCCAATGCTCATGCAATCTGATGCCATCGTGGGACTGTACGGAATGAATATTCTTGTGGTCTTAACCTACAGTTTGCCAACAGTTTTACTCACAGATGAAAAAAAGAAAGCTGCCCTTTCTCTTTGCTTAGCACTTATATTTATTCACTGTAGTTTTGGATTTTATCGCCTCCATACGATAGACAATACAGCTGAAGATCAAAAAAGAAGTTTTTGGGTGCGCATTGTTCAACCTTCTATACAACAAAATATAAAATTGCGCGATAATACACGAGAAGCCACGTTGGAAGCGCATATGAATCTGAGTGCAGCACCAGCAACTGGTAAAAATCCAGAACCTGATTTTATCGTATGGCCTGAAGCATCTGTTCCTTATCTTCTCTATGATCAATCATCTATCACAATGCACATCGCCTCTCTTTTAAAACCTAAACAATGGGCTATTATCGGAGCAATACGCGCCAGTGATGATTTACCCCATTCCCAAACACAATATTTTAATACAATTGTAGTCATTAACGCTCAAGGTAATATTTTTAACACTTCCGATAAACTTCATTTGGTCCCTTTTGGTGAGTATCTTCCCTATCAGAATTTATTGAAAAAAATTGGATTGCATATCCTCGCTGATAATATTGGTGGATATAGTGCTGCACATGTGCGCGAAACTGTCACAATGCCAAACGGATTTTCTTATCTACCCTTGATTTGTTATGAAGCAATATTTCCTCATGAAATGACTTTTAAAGGTTCCCCGCCTCAAGCAATCATTAATGTTACAAATGATGCATGGTTCGGTGTAACACCGGGACCCTATCAACATCTTCAACAAGCACAGCTTCGTGCCGTTGAACTGGGAATCCCCCTCATACGGGCAGCCAATAATGGAATATCAGCAGTTATTGATTCTTATGGACGAATCGTTGTAGCTCTTCAACAAAATGCTGTGGGCATTATTGATTCAAAAATTCCACCATCCATTACCCCTATAGGAAGCAATGAATACAGAACTTTCTCTACTTTTATCTTATTCATCCTTATGCTATTGTGTCGTATTGGTTTTGGTTTTACAAAACAGCTTAAATGATTCAAGTGCTCCTTGTGCGATATTATGTTGCATATACCAGTAATATTGGGAAAAAATATTACATATTATTTTAATTATATGATAAACCAGCTTCGCATAAATCTGATGTTGGTTTAAAAGAAAAGTGCTGGAAATTAAAGAGTTGCATTATGACCGAAACTAGAAAAAAACCTGACCCTATAGATATCTATGTTGGAACTCGTATTCGTTTACGTCGTAATATTTTAGGACTTACTCAAGAAAAACTAGGTGAAAAATTAGGCATCACTTTTCAGCAAATCCAAAAATATGAAAAAGGAACAAACCGTATCGGTGCCAGTCGTCTTCAAGCGATAGCAGAAATTATGGATGTTCCTGTTTCTTACTTTTTTGATAAAGGTATTACCTCTCAACAAGTAGAAGGTTTTGCTGAAAGTGATCACAATTTTATGGACTTTTGTTCTAGCAGCGAAGGTATCCAACTCATGCGGGCTTTTACGAATATCTCTGATGCTAAAGTGCGTCGAAAAATCATTGACTTAGCAAAAGCACTTTCTGAGGAAGATTTAACAAATAAGCTATAAAATTAAAATTATATTTTTTCTCTCTTATTCATATAAATTCGCATTAACGATTTGCTGTGGAATTGGCAAACCGTAGAAATTTTAGTAGGCAATTAATTGAATCGTTGGTTTTCTTTTTGAAGGAGTTCCTATGCCGCATCAAGATTATCTTTTTACGAGCGAATCGGTATCAGAAGGGCATCCTGATAAAATTTGTGATCGTATTTCTGATGAAATCGTTGATATGATCTATAAAGAAGCTCAAAAGACTGGTACTGATCCGTGGTTAGTCCGCGTTGCTTGTGAAACTCTCGTCAGTGTAAACCGTGTTGTTATTGCCGGTGAAGTGCGTGTTCCCGATACACTCTTAAAAAAAGATAAAAATAAAGAGTTTATCTATGATAAGACTGGCTTTCCACTCATTAATCCTACGCGTTTTCGTACAGCAGCACGCCGTGCTATTCGTGCTATTGGCTACGAACAAGCCGGATTTCATTGGAAAACTGTTAAAATTGATGTTCTATTGCGCCCTCAATCTACGGACATTGCAAGAGGCGTTGATAATGCTACAGATCGGCATGGTGAAGAAGGAGCAGGTGATCAAGGTATCATGTTTGGATATGCTTGCCGTGAAACACCAGATCTCATGCCTGCACCAATTTATTATGCGCATAAGATTCTCAAACTTCTTGCCGCAGCCCGTCATAAAAGAGAAGGAGAAACTGGAAAATTAGGACCAGATGCTAAAAGCCAAATCACCATACGCTATAAAAATGGAAAACCTATAGAGGTAACATCCATCGTTCTTTCAACGCAGCACCTCGATGAAAGTTGGGATTCCAACAAAGTGCGTACAGTGGTTGAACCATACATTCGTCAAGCTTTACATGATATTCCCATTTCTGATCAATGTAGTTGGTATATAAACCCAACAGGAAAATTTGTCATTGGTGGTCCTCAAAGTGATGCCGGATTAACAGGACGCAAAATTATCGTAGATACTTACGGAGGCGCAGCACCCCATGGAGGCGGTGCTTTTTCAGGAAAAGATACGACAAAAGTTGATCGTTCTGCAGCGTATGCAGCACGTTATCTGGCTAAAAATATTGTTGCAGCTCATTTAGCAGAAAGATGCACCATTCAACTCTCCTATGCAATTGGTATTGCACAACCTTTATCTATTTATCTTAA
>NZ_JBHIQG010000121.1:0-6570 GCF_042196425.1 Bartonella sp. AD328YNZD
ATTAAACTTATTCAACAAGTGCAATACAGTTCAGCTTATTCTTTTAAATATTCCCCCCGTCCTGGAACAGTGGGAGCCACAATGAAAAATCATGTTGATGAATCTGTAAAAGATGCCCGACTTCAACATTTACAAATCCTTCTCCTTGAGCAACAAAATGCGTTTTTGCGTTCTAAAATTGGTCAAAAAACGAACGTTCTCATCGAAAAACCTGGACGTCACTCAGGGCAAATGGTAGGACGTTCCCCTTGGCTTTTACCTGTTGTCGTCGATACAGAAGCCTCTACAGGTAGCGTGATAGAAATTCATATTAAAAATGCAAGCTCAAACAGTTTTGTTGGTGAAGTGACAAATAGATAAACATGCCTCTAACACCTTGTTCACAATAAATATTTTGGAAAACTCTTTTATTTTAAAAGAAAACGATTACATCTAAAGCGTGCACTTTTTGTAAAAAATTGTCTTTATAAAGTTTACTTAACAAAATGTGCAATATTTATGTAGATATGGAGAATAGACTGAAAACTTCAACCGAAAAAATAAAGCGTATTAAAGAAAAAGTAAATACGTCCCTTGAAAAGGCTGATACCTTGAAACAAACAAGCGCTTCAGATCTGAGCCAAGTTGTTTTGATTTTCGAAAATAATAAATATGCAAAAGCAGTTTTTGGTAAATTTGACGAAAATCTCGCTTATATCGAAAAAAAACTCGAACTTAGTATTCATCCGCGTGGTAATGAAGTCTTAATCCGTGGAAATATTTCTGTTATAAAACGTGCGCAATATGTATTGCAGCAGCTTTATGAACGAGCCAAAACACATCAAGAGCTCACTTTATCAGATATAAAAGGAGCGATTTCTATGGCAAATATACCAAAGAAGCAGAAAGAAGACACAATAGCACACAAATCTGCAACGAAACGTATACCAGCAAGGTTGAGTACCCATAAAAAAATAATTCATGCAAGAACTCCAACACAAGACGCTTACATAAGCGCTATGGAGCATACTGAACTTGTGTTTGGTATAGGACCAGCAGGAACAGGAAAAACGTATCTTGCTGTTGCTCATGCTGCAATGCTTCTAGAACGCGGTATCATTGAGCGAATTATTCTCTCACGTCCGGCTGTTGAAGCTGGAGAACATCTTGGTTTTCTTCCCGGTGATCTCAAAGAAAAAGTCGACCCATATTTACGACCACTTTATGATGCTCTTTATGATATGATGCCCGCTGAAAAAATAGAACGCATTTTAGCCTCTGGTGTCATAGAAATTGCTCCTCTCGCCTTTATGCGCGGACGAACACTTGCCCATGCCGCTGTTATTCTTGATGAGGCACAAAATACTACACCCATGCAAATGAAGATGTTTCTCACACGTCTTGGAGAAGGAACGCGTATGATTGTTACCGGTGACGTAAGCCAAATTGATTTGCCTATAGGGCAAAAATCAGGTCTCATTGAAGCAATTCGCATTCTTTCAAATGTAGAAAGTATCGCAATTGTGCATTTTGATGAAAAAGATGTTGTACGCCATCCACTTGTTGCTGCTATCGTTGGTGCTTATGATCGTGATTCAGAAATACAAAATAAAAAAAATCATTCGCATGCGATGCATTAAAAAATGAATTTGATTCATCATGATTATTATTGATATAATGATTAAAAGCGCAGGGTGGAATGATGAGAAAATGCTTTATAATATCACTGAAAAAGCATTAATGACAACTATGCATCATGTTTCATTGGCAAATGTTGTAAGCGAGATTAGCTTGCTTTTTACGAATGATGAACATATGGCACAAATCAATGCACAATGGCGCAACAAAAACAAATCTACTAATGTATTATCCTTTCCTGCTTTTCCACTTAAGGCTGGAAATCGACCTGGTCCCATGCTCGGTGATATTATTATTGCCCGAGAAACTGTTGTTTTCGAAGCAGAGAAAGAAGGAAAAACATTTCAAGACCATTTAACACATATGATTGTTCATGGTATCTTGCATCTGCTTGGTTATGACCATGAAACTGATGATGAAGCATATAAAATGGAAAAGCTCGAAAGAGAAATTCTTCAAAAGCTTTCCATAAGAGATCCTTACGCATAATTGTCTATCAATGATAAAATTTAACTTTTAAAATTAATATTACAAGCATACCATTTAAAGCCTCTTATTTATCTATTATAAGAAAGAAAGTTTAGAAGATTTCAAAACCATGGACAACAAAATAAATACACAAAATAATAGTCAAACATCTTCTAACAATGAAAAAAAATCTTCTCAACAGACGAATCATACAGAAAAATATTCTCTGATGAATCATTTATTTTCATTCTTACGTGGTCGTAATTGTGCACCTACGTCACTGCGCGATGATCTTACCGTTGCCCTCACGACTAACAATGAAAAAGATACCGCCCCCTTCTCGCCTGAAGAACGTACTATGCTGCATAACATTTTACGTTTACGTGAAGCACGCGTGGATGATGTTATGATACCTCGTTCTGAAATCGAAGCATTAGAAATAAACACTTCACTTGGAGAAACCCTTAAATGTTTTGCAAAAATTGGTCATTCTCGCATACCCGTTTATGCTGAAACTTTAGATGATCCGCGCGGCATGATCCATATCCGCGATATTCTTAACTATATGATTCGCTTTATTATCAATCCAACAAAAACCGAACAAAAATCCGATTTTCTTCAATTAAACCATACAGACTTACATACTCCAATCGGTGAATTGGACTTGATCCGAACAGTTCTCTTTGTTCCCAGTTCTATGCTTGCAAGCAAATTATTAACACGGATGCAAACTACACGAACTCAAATGGCTTTAGTTATTGATGAACATGGAGGAACAGATGGTCTCGTTTCAATGGAAGATATTGTTGAGTTAGTCGTTGGGGATATCGAAGATGAACATGATAATGTCGACAATGCTATCGTACGTGAACCCAATAATAAATGGCTCGTTGATGCAAGAACTGAACTAGAAGATGTGGAGAAAGCTCTTGGTCCTGATTTTATCGTAGGGGAATATGGTGATGAAGTTGATACTATTGGTGGTTTGATCGTCTCCATTCTTGATCGCATTCCTGCCAAAGGTGAAATTGTTGAAGCTGTACCTGGCTATAGATTTCGTATTTTAGAAGCTGATAAACGCCGGATTAAACGGTTGCGCATTTTTCGCATTCCAAAAAATGAGAATCTTGAAAACAATGCCATCCCTAAAGAATAGTTCAGCGTTTTTACACAATTTCATTGTTTTTTTATTCTCTGTTACAGGCTGGAAACGCCAAGCATGGATATTTCTGTGTGGTGCTCTTACTTCTTTTGCACTTCCACCCTTTTATTTAACACCTCTTTGCTTTTTAACTTTCCCTCTCTTTATTGTTTTACTGGACTCAATACAAGCCACCAAAAATAATAAAAAACATTTTTTTACTTACGCTCTAAGCTGTGGAACCTTTGGTTTTAGTTATTTTATTTGCGGCCTTTGGTGGCTATGCAATGCTTTGTTAACAGATCCAGATTCTTTTGGTTGGGCCGTCCCATTAGCCATTTTAGTCCCTCCACTCTACCTTTCTCTTTATTGGTTTTTTTCTGGTTTCATTGTCGGTTTATTATGGACAAAAGGAATAGCACGCTTTTTTGTTTTAGCCTTTGCATTAGGATTGTCCGAGTGGTTGCGTGCGTTTTTATTCACAGGATTTCCATGGAACTCTCTTGGCTATACAGCCATGCCAACCCCAATGTTCATGCAATCTGATGCAATCGTGGGACTTTACGGAATGAATATTCTTGCTGTCTTAGCCTACAGTTTGCCAACTGTTTTACTCACAGATGAAAAAAAGAAAGTGGCACTTTCTCTTTGCTTATCACTTATCTTCATTCACTGTGGTTTTGGGTTTTATCGTCTTCATACTATAGAAGACACAGCTGAAGATCAAAAAAGTGCTTATTGGGTGCGCATTGTTCAACCGTCCATCCAACAAAATATAAAATTGCGTGATAATACACGAGAAGCTATGTTGGAAGCGCATATGAAGCTAAGTGCAACACCAACAACCGATCAAAATTCAGAACCCGATTTTATCGTATGGCCTGAAGCTTCCGTTCCTTACCTTCTCTATGATCAATCATCTATCACAATGCACATCGCCTCTCTTTTAAAACCTAAACAATGGGCTATTGTTGGAGCAATACGCGCCAGCAATGATCTACCTTATTCCCAAACACAATATTTTAATACAATTGCAGTCATTAATGCTCAAGGTAATATTTTAAATACTTCCGATAAACTTCATTTGGTTCCTTTTGGTGAGTATCTTCCTTATCAGAATTTATTGAAAAAAATTGGATTGCGCACCCTTGCCGATAATATTGGTGGATATAGTGCTGCAAGTGTGCGCAAAATTGTTACAATGCCAAACGGATTTTCTTATCTACCCTTGATTTGTTATGAAGCAATATTTCCCCATGAAATGACTTTCAAAGGCTCCCCGCCTCAAGCAATTATTAATATTACAAATGATGCATGGTTTGGTGTAACACCTGGACCCTATCAACATCTTCAACAAGCACAGCTTCGTGCCGTTGAACTGGGAATTCCCCTCATACGGGCAGCCAATAATGGCATATCAGCTGTTATTGATTCTTATGGACGAATCGTTGTAGCTCTTCGACAAAATGCTGTGGGCATTATTGATTCACGAATTCCATCATCCATTACCCCTATAGGAAGCAATGAATACAGAACTTTCTCTACTTTTACCTTATTCATCCTTATGCTATTGTGTCGTATTGGTTTTGGTTTTACAAAACAGCTTAAATGATTCAAGTGCCCTTTGTACGGTATTATGTTGCGTGTACCAGTAATATTGGGAAAAAATATTACATATTGTTTTAATTATATGATAAATCAACTGCGCATAAATATGATGTTGGTTTAGAAGAAAAATGCTGGAAATAAAGAGTTGCATTATGACCGAAACTAGAAAAAAACCTGACCCTATAGATATCTATGTTGGAACTCGTATCCGTTTACGTCGTAATATTTTAGGACTCACTCAAGAGAAACTAGGTGAAAAATTAGGAATTACTTTTCAGCAAATCCAAAAATATGAAAAAGGAACAAACCGTATTGGTGCCAGCCGTCTTCAAGCGATAGCGGAAATTATGGATGTTCCTGTTTCTTACTTTTTTGATAAAGGACTTACCTCCCAACAAGTAGAAGGTTTTGCTGAAAGTGAACACAATTTTATAGACTTTTGTTCTAGCAGCGAAGGGATTCAGCTCATGCGCGCTTTTACAAATATATCTGATGCTAAAGTGCGTCGAAAAATTATTGACTTGGCAAAAGCACTTTCTGAGGAAGATTTGACAAATAAGTTATAAATTAAAATTATATCTTTTCTCTTTTATTCATATACATTTGCATTGACTATTTGCTGTAGAATTAGCAAATGGTGACGACTTTAGTAAGCAATTGATTAAATCGTTGGTTTTCTTTTTTGAAGGAGTTCCTATGCCGCATCAAGATTATCTTTTTACGAGCGAATCGGTATCGGAAGGACATCCTGATAAAATTTGTGATCGTATTTCCGATGAAATCGTTGATATGATCTATAAAGAAGCTGAAAAGACTGGTACTGATCCATGGTTAGTACGCGTTGCATGTGAAACTCTCGTCAGTGTCAACCGTGTTGTTATCGCTGGTGAAGTGCGTGTTCCCGATACGCTATTAAAAAAAGATAAAAATAAAGAATTCATCTATGATAAGACTGGCTTTCCACTCATTAATCCTACACGTTTTCGTACAGCAGCGCGCCGTGCTATTCGTACCATTGGCTATGAACAAGCAGGATTCCATTGGAAAACTGTTAAAATTGATGTTCTTTTGCGCCCACAATCAGCTGATATAGCAAGAGGGGTTGATAATGCTACGGATCGGCATGGTGAAGAAGGAGCAGGTGATCAAGGCATCATGTTTGGATATGCTTGCCGTGAAACACCTGATCTCATGCCTGCGCCAATTTATTATGCGCATAAAATTCTCAAACTTCTTGCCGCAGCCCGTCATAAAGGAGAGGGAGAAACTGGAAAATTAGGACCAGATGCTAAAAGCCAAATAACCATACGTTATAAAAATGGAAAACCGATAGAGGTCACATCCATTGTTCTTTCAACGCAGCACCTTGATGAAAGTTGGGATTCCAATAAAGTGCGTACAGTGGTTGAACCTTACATTCGCCAAGCTTTACATGACATTCCCATTTCAGCTCAATGTAGTTGGTATATAAACCCAACAGGAAAATTTGTCATTGGTGGTCCTCAAAGTGATGCCGGATTAACGGGACGCAAAATTATTGTGGATACTTACGGAGGTGCAGCACCCCATGGAGGCGGTGCTTTTTCAGGAAAAGATACAACAAAAGTTGATCGTTCTGCTGCCTATGCGGCACGCTATCTGGCTAAAAATATTGTTGCTGCTCATTTAGCAGAAAGATGCACCATTCAACTCTCCTATGCAATTGGTATTGCACAACCTTTATCTATTTATCTTAA
>NZ_JBHIQG010000122.1:0-6563 GCF_042196425.1 Bartonella sp. AD328YNZD
TACACCTCTTTGCCCAATATTTCCAAAACTTATTTAATGAGGAGAGCTTTTGTGGTAAATTTTATGATAAAATATGTGATGTTATTGTGATGCTGCTTTGAAAAGAAGTTTTTACTTTAGCTTGTATGAAAGAGTTGACGTTAAATCATCAAAATTTATGAGGGGGCCTACAGGTCCGACAGCAGTTAGTGTTGGAGTGGAGTTTGTAAAAAGACGATGTGCTAAATCAGTTAATCTTTTAGGAGTGATGAGATTGAGGCGTTCAATTGTTTCCGATATTGGAATTGGTCGACCATAAAGGAGTATTTGGCGAGCAATGAGATGTGCTTGACTAGAGGGATTTTCCTGTGACATTGTCAGATTTGCACGATATTGCGTTTGTGCTCGTTGCAGTTCGTTGGCGTGAATATTTTTGCTGACCTTGGAAAGTTCATCAAGAATCACAGGAATAAGTTCTTTGAGCCCTTCTTGTCCGGTAGCTGCGTGAACACCAAAAAGCCCAGTATCTGAAAATCCCCAATGAAAAGCATAAATAGAATAGCATAATCCACGTTTCTCTCTTACCTCTTGAAAAAGACGTGAAGACATACCACCACCAAGAATGATTGAAAGAATTTGAGCCGCATAAAAATCACGCGCGTGATAAGCACGCCCTTCAAACCCTAGAACAACTTGTGTATCCATTAAATCGCGATATTCACGAAAGTCGCCACCGACATAATTTGCAAGATTAGTAAGAGGTGCGGTTGAATGGGAGCGAAAAGTACCAAGACGACTTTCAACTTCTCGCAAGAAACTTTCGTGCTTTACAGCTCCTGCAGCAACGACAATCATACGATCTGCACTATATTGTTTATTGATGAAATCATGGAGATCAGTAGATGTAAATGATTGAATAGTTTTAGCTGTTCCTAAAATAGAGCGTCCAAGGGATTGATGACGAAAGGCTGTTTCTGTAAAGTGATCAAAAACAATATCATCAGGAGTGTCATGGGCAGCACCAATTTCCTGAAAGATTACTTGTTTTTCTCGTTCTAGTTCATTGTCGTCAAATTTTGAATGCATTAAAATATCGGCTAAAATGTCTATAGCAAGTGGGATATCGCTTTTAAGTACACGTGCAAAGTAAGCTGTTGTTTCAATACTGGTTGTAGCATTGATTTCACCGCCAACATCTTCAATATCGGTTGCAATTTGAAAAGCAGTACGGTTTTCGGTTCCTTTAAAAGCCATATGCTCAAGAAGATGAGCAATACCATGCTGTGTGGAGGTTTCATTGCGTGAGCCCACTTTAACCCATATTCCGAGGGCAACACTATCAATTTGTTGCATTGTATGTGTGGCGATAGTCAAACCATTATTTAGGCGACAGATATCTACATCCATGTATTTACAACTCCATTAAATAAGCTAAATACCTCATTGTAAGGGTATCAGAATCTTCTTGATTTAAATTAATGCAGCTAACTTTAATAAGATGCACGCGATTTTAAAGAAATATAATCTTTTACTATTTTTTCATCATTAGCAAGATTTATAAAATGTTCTTCGTGTTTCATTACATCATTGAGATGAGATGGCCATGGAGCATGAAGGCCACAAGCGCTTTTAATAGTATCAGGAAATTTAGCTGGATGAGCCGTGGCAAGAACGATCATTGGAATATGCGGTTTTTTGTTTTCACGCGCTACTTGAAGAGCGACCGCTGTATGTGGATCAACAAGATAGCCACTTTCCTTATAGACACTATCAATTTTTTGAGCTGTTGCAGCCATGTTGCTTTTCCCAGCGGAAAATAGGGAACGAATATTTTTGAGTTGCTTTTCATCAAGAGTAAAGAGACCCGTTTTTTTCAAGTTTTCCATTGCATTGCGAATCCACATTGGATCACGATTGCCACTTTCAAAGAGCAAACGTTCAAAATTAGAAGAGACCTGAATATCCATAGAAGGTGATGTTGTATGGACTATTGGTTTTGTTTCGTAAGTACCACTGGTCAATGTACGTACAAGGATGTCGTTATCATTCGTTGCGATGACCAGTTGAGCAATGGGTAATCCCATACGGGCTGCGACATAACCTGCAAAAATATCACCAAAATTTCCAGTAGGAACAGTAAATGAAACAGCTCTATCAGGTGCTCCTAAGGAAAGAGCTGATGAAAAATAGTAAACAATTTGCGCCATGATACGCGCCCAATTTATAGAATTAACACCTGAAAGCGCTGTTTTTTTACGAAAATTATGATCATTAAACATTGCTTTGACAAGAGCTTGGCAATCATCAAAATTTCCTTCAATGGCAATGGCATGAACATTGGAACATTGATTGGTTGTCATTTGCCGTTGTTGAACAGGTGATACACGTCCTTTAGGAAATAAAATAAAAATATCTGAGTGCTCTTTTCCAGCAAAAGCTTGTATCGCAGCTCCTCCTGTATCACCTGATGTTGCAGCAATAATCGTTGCACATCTATTTTTTTCAGTCAAAACATAATCCATCAGTCGAGAAAGAAACTGCATTGCGACATCTTTAAAAGCTAAAGTAGGACCATGAAAGAGTTCAAGGATAAATTCATCTGCTCCAGTTTGTCGTAACGGACAGATTGCTGGATGGTGAAAGGTTGCATAAGATTCAGCGATCATATTTTCAAAAGCTGTATATTCGATTTCGTTATTCACAAAGGGCCACAGGATAGTTTTAGCAATTGTTGTATAGGACTGACCACGAAGTGCTCGTAACGCATCAAATGATAGCTGAGGAAATTTATCTGGCAAATAAAGTCCCCCATCACTTGCCAACCCTGTCATGATTGTTTCCGTAAAGCTTAAAGCAGGAGCTTCACCTCTCGTGCTGATATATTCCATAAGTCTTATCCTTTTTTTATTTCTGGCAAATTGGTGAAGTTATTTATTTCACGTTTTTCATAATATTTAAATTATTAAATGGATAGAGCTTCTTTTCTTCTTTTTAACTCAATAATGAAAGGAAATAGCCTTAAGCATTTTTATTTTTGAGATATAAACGCCAAATGTTCACAGAAAATCTTTTACAGTCGAAAATTTTCTCTCTATTATTCATTCACTTAAATTTTACAACGTATCTTCACTTGTACACCTTCTTAAATAATACAATTAAATAGATAGAATGGCATTTACTGAAGAACTTTTGTATAAAACTCAATCATTTATAGTTATTTTATGCTCTTAATACTTTGTAACAATTAAATCTGCTGAACTGAATGTTAAAATGATACATCTCAGAATTCACATTGGAAGATTTATAAGGTAATTTTATGGCATTTCGTGCACAAATCATACTTTGAATAATCTTTTTTAGCTTAACTTATCACTTTGTATAATAATAGATATTATATTTGTGCTATACAGTATGGTAACCTAAAGTTTATCCATAGAAAACATACAACAGCCTGCTAAATGATGGGAAGCAGGCTGTAAAGTGTTTTCATTTTAAATAGAAAAAAATAACTAAGTATCTTTGAATTATTTGCCTTTAATTTTTCCTATTGCCCATCCGATTATCCCGCTAAATATGGCCATAACAGATCCAGTTAAGAATCCAAAACCCAAAGCTCCTACTGTAGAAAAAACTCCTAGCGTAATTGGTTCAAACACTTTCTCAAATTTTCCTTCAAAGGCAGATTCACTTTTTGCTCTATGAGTGAAACTTGGGACATAAAGAGCAGCTATATCGATAGTTTTTTTCTTTCCTTGTTCTATTAGAGAGACAGTTTCCCATTGAGTATCATTTTTCAAATGATTGGCATGAACATTTATAACTTGTGAAAGCAAAAAAGCAACTGCTATAAAAATATTTAATACGTAAGTTTTCAATACTTTAATCATAGTTTACCACCAATACTTTTATTTTAATCTGAATTGAATAGATGCATCGGCAGAATTAGTGCACATTGAGAGAAACAGAAGCATTTAAAGCTTTTTTCACTCTTATTGTGATAATTCATTAGTTTTTATCATCAACAATGGATAAACACAGAATGTGTTAATAGTTTATATCTCATATGAGAAGGTCTTAATCTGATGAAATTTCAATTTTAACGAGATTTAAAATAGGATATTATTTTGCTGATTATCCATCCTAAAAACATACCTACCGTACTTGATACATAACCAAGAGCCATCCCAATACCAAAAGTCCCGAGTGTAAGAGGTTCAACGACTTTTTCAAATTTTCCTTCGATGGTAATTTCATTTTTCATACCACGATTTAGATTTTGTGTATAGAGAAAAACCGTACTGATTGCATCCTTTCTGTTCTGTTCTGTTAAAGAAATAAAACTATTCTCACGATGAATATTGTTTTGCAAGTAGTTGGCATGTACACTTACAGTCTGTGAAATGTAAAAAACAGATATCATAGAAATAATTAACATATGATTGTTAAAAAACTTAATCATCATTTACCTCAAATACTTTATAGTATTCAATATATATATGTGTGTATATAAATTTATAATTTGGATTTTTGGATGTAATTTACAGAATTTATAGTTATAATAAGAGAAATAGAAGCTTCATTATGTAATAAATTTATAATAATTAATAATAAAATAATGAAGCTATATATTCTATATTTCTACAATATATTGAATTACTTGAACATCAATACTATATCATTTATCCAATTTATTATCGATCCTATAAAACTTATTGCATATTCAGCGTACAATAGTCCCTCTCTTACAGTCATAGGCTCAAAGACCTTTTCAAATTTTTCTTCACCTATTGTTCCATGTTCTGTTTGATAATTTACAGACGGAACATAGAAAGCAGTCGTAGAAACTACATCGGATTTCGCATATTTTACTTGTTCCATTGGGAAAACAGAAAATTCCTCTTTTGGAGTATCATTTTTCAAATAGTTTGCATTAACATTTACAGTTTGTGAAATAAAAAAAGTGCTCGCTATAAAAATGCTTAAGATATAATTTTTAAATAATTTTACCATAACTTTACCTCAAATATTTTTAATTTATATATGTAAGAAATATACATATATGTTTATTTATATCACACATATATAGTTCAATATGTATTTTTAGTCAATAATAAAAACACATATAAAAATATAAATATAATTTTTTATAAACATTATTGTAAAAAAGAAACAGTAATAATTACAAAAAATATTTTAAAAAACTTTATGAAATATTTTATTATGTGTTATATATAAAATAACACGTTGTTATCGTATAATTTTTATAAAATGAGATTAATATTATTTTATAAATACATTTATCGATAATAAAATGATCAAAATTTTTACATATTAAATATATAAAAAATTATTTATTATCGATAGTATAATAAAAAACATGAAAATTATGATATGTTTATATAAATATTCTTAACAATTAAAATATGAATGGACACGCTAAAATTTTATTATTTATAGTAGTTATTATTGTAGAATTTGTGTTATATAAATATTATTTAAGTTATTATTCAATGGTTATTTAATTGCATCGTGATAGCATAATGATACTTCACTATTAATTATATACATTTATGTTATAGATACTAAAAAATGTACAGTTCTCTCATAGTGTAAAGTAGAGCTCGAATTGGATAGAGATAAATGATATTATCTTTTTATCGCCAATGTGAACAGCATATTACTATGATGCAAAGCAGTGTATAGAAGAATCTAATTTAGACATATTTATGAGTGCCGAAAGATCAGTATTAGATAATATTTTTAGAAAGGGTGTTTTTCTTAAAGCTGGATTACTTTTAAAAAGATCTGATTTCATTGCTTATTTAAAAAGTCTATTAAGTGCTTTCGGAAAATTTTAAGCAACTATTAGTATCTCTGTAGGTTGTTTAACATGATTATATGTTTCATATTTATGTGTTTTTTTAAAGAAACCGTTCTCAAGGTACTCAAGCCTATTGTGCAATGATAGATATGATGATAAAGCCCCATAATATAAAACTCTTAGGGCATCAGAGTTTTTGGCGTTTATAAAGAAGAAAGATGGCATCGCCATACAATTTGCTCGCTCCTAATGTTGCTACATTTTTGCATTTTGCTTAATTTGAATAATGATTAATTATTGATTATAAATCAATACGTTGTCTGTAAATTACTTGGTATGAAATGTTTTTTATAAAATGCAAATCTTTATAAGAATGTATTCTTTTTGTTTTTTGTAATCTTAGGGAGGTTGTGCCGATTGATGCTGTTAAAATACTGTTTAAGCAGCAAAGTAAATAAGCCTTCAACAAGTTTGCGAGATTTGGATTGAGCAAATATAAGCCCGTGTAATTTAACAAGAATACTTTTGTTTTTTTCAATAAACTCTTGTGTTCCATAGGTTCTGCGAATTTTAATATTTTTTTCCATGATCAATACGCACATCCCTTACAATTTTACCATAGTGTGTTTTTTTGATCAGATAAAAGAGGTTAGCAATTTTCACATCTTATCGAGCAAGGCATCGTAATATTCCTTTTTTGACAAATCTCATAATTTATCAGGATGAGCTGCTGTGGTTGGGAGTGGGATGTCGGATTTGAGAT
>NZ_JBHIQG010000123.1:0-6547 GCF_042196425.1 Bartonella sp. AD328YNZD
TCTTTTGCCAAGATTGGTAAAGTAAAAGGATTTTTACATATGGCCTCCAATCCTCTAACGCGTTCATCTCATCATGCAGGAGATGATTTTGCCATTTTGCAAAAAGCGCGTGATGAAAAATTTGCCTTACAGAGATAATTATGCCAACTTTTTCAACACATCGGCAAGTTGCCCATAGTGCTCATGAGATGTTTGATCTTGTGTCAGATATTGAACGTTATCCTGAGTTTTTACCAATGTGTGAGGCTTTAATAATACGTTCTCGCAAGGAATGTGACGAAAAGACATTGCTTCTTGCGGATATGACAGTTGGTTATAAAGTTATTCGAGAAACTTTTACGACCCAGGTTTTTCTTCAGCCGAAGAAAAGTTTGATAGAGGTTAACTATATTGATGGTCCATTTAAATATCTTGAAAATCGTTGGGTATTTCATAATATTGAAAATACCAATGCATGTAATGTAGAGTTTTTTATTGATTATGAATTTAAAAGTAAAATGCTGGGACGCGTGATGGGTTCAATGTTTGATATTGCGTTTCGTAAATTTACCGATGCCTTTGAAAAACGTGCACATCAGATTTATGGCTCGACAATAGCATAATTTACTCTGTTATTTTTTAACAATACACATTGTTTATAAAAGTGTAAAGATGAAAACTGATTTTCATCTTTACGATTTATTTTTAATGCAGCTTTCAAAACATACTGAAGGAATATCACTTTAAATGATGAAGATGATGCACAGCTTCACGCTTTTGTTTCTCTCTTTTTTAATGGATGCACATTTGTTAAACAAAACGCCCAAATAGAGCATGCTTGCATATATCCATTTCATAATAGTGCTCATAATAAATAGGATAGATTCTCGTAAAAGTATATAAAATCTATATCTGTACACTTATGAAGAAGTCAGTCTGCACCATTTATTTGCTATCTCTCAAGATGTTATGCCAGCTCTTAGCACCTGAGAGAGAGGTACAAGTGTCCCTTTCTTTGATCATTTTATTTATACATTTTTTTCTCTTGTGGGGTGCAAGTAAATAAATTTGATTAATTCAACCTACACAGAACTAAAGTGAGATAACTTTACACTATTCAGATCTTTCATTTCCAACTTATGATACAATAAATTATTTTTTCAAGAGGTTGATGATTATAGACTCAACGTGGAATAGAGAGTTTTAAAATTGGTGGGGAGAATTCAGTGAAGCAATTCCAGAATCATTTTAAAAGCATTTTCAACTGTTGCATGGCGGATAGCATTGCGATTAAGATGACCAAAGTGCATTTCTTTGTGTAGGGAGGAGTGATTTTTGTAAGCAACTGCGCAATGCACAAGTCCTATAGGTTTATTGAGACTTGCGCCTCCTGGTCCTGCAACGCCTGTTACAGAAATTGCAATATCAGCTTGTGAATGTTTTAATCCGCCTTCAGCCATTGCAAGAGCAACTTCTTTTGAAACGGCACCATAGGTTTTTATAAGTTCAGCACACACGCCAACAAGGCGTGTTTTGGATTCATTTGAATAAACAACAAATCCACAATCCAGAACATTTGACGATCCCGCAATATTTGTAAGGTTTGCAGCAATGAGCCCTCCTGTACAAGACTCTACAGTTGTTAACAGCAAACCTTTTTGGCAACAGGTATTAAGGACTTTACGCGCTTGTTTTTCACAAAAATATGTCATTGGGGAATTTCTCCTGGATAAAGAACGCACGCTGTTGCAAGAGCAGCAATCCCTTCACCACGACCAATAAATCCGAGCTTTTCATTTGTTGTTGCTTTGATAGAGATTCGATCAGGCGTAATTGCAAGTATTGTCATAAGATTTTCTGTCATGGCATGACGATAAGGACCAATTTTAGGATTTTCAGCGATAATTGTGATATCAACATTAGCAATGCGACCACCTGCTTGTTTTAGAATATCAAGAGCATGACGGAGAAAAATTTCTGATGATACATTTTTCCATTGAAGATCAGAGGGAGGAAAATAGGTACCGATATCTCCTGCACCTTGCGTAGCAAGAAGGGCATCTGTTAATGCATGAAGAGCGACATCCGCATCGGAGTGTCCATTTAATTTTTTATAAAAAGGGATTTTGATACCACATAATATAAGAAAATCTCCTTCTTCGAAAGAATGAACATCATAACCATTACCAGTACGGATATCAGGAAACATTTGCATTTTTTTCTGGAGATATAAATGGGCGGTATCAAAATCTTTGAGCCATGTAATTTTTATGTTGTTAGGATCACCTGGAACAGTAAGAATAGGAATTCCAAACCATTCGGCAATTGCAGAATCGTCAGTGAATTCTTGTTTGCAAGCTTGTTTTGCTTGTTTATGGGCCGCTAAGATATGTTCAAAGGGAAAACACTGTGGGGTTTGTGCACTATAAAGATGGGTGCGTGGAATTGTTTCTAAAACATGCTGATTATTTACACGTTTAAGGGTATCCGCGATGGGCAGAACAGGAAGAACACCTTCTTGAGGAGTAACGGTGGTATGAATGTGATCAAGGAGCTCATTTTCGATAAAGGGGCGAACACCATCATGAATATGCACATATTGTGGATTAAATTTTCTGAGAGCTTTAAGTCCATGTAAGGTAGAGATTTGACGTGTATCGCCTCCTTCAATGATAATAAGGCTTTCTTTAAAGTCGGCGATAGCTTTTTCACAGATTTGACGATCTTCTGGATGGATAACGAGAATAATCGTTGTGATGGCTGGATGCTGCAAAAAACAATGCACGGTATGATAAATAATCGGCTTTTGTCCTAGAAGCCGATATTGTTTTGGAATTTTTTGTGAAGATCTCGCTCTTTCACCGCGTCCAGCGGCTAATATTATTGCTGCAATAGAAATACTTAATCTCCTTATATTATTATAACCTCAGTTTACTCTTTTATCATTAATTTTAAAATGATTTTGAAAGGTTGATCGTTGTAAATCAGCCAAGGATATCACTGATAATACCTCAAAAAAAGCATTTAATGCTTTTTGAAGTGCGGTATTTAAACCACAAAAATCTATCAATGGGCAAGTTGGTTCTGCAGTATCGAAACATTCTGCTAGGGAAAAGTTATCCTCTGTTACTTTCACAACATCAGCGACTGAAATCTCTGCTGCAGGTTTAGCCAATTTAACACCACCATTGCGTCCACGCACTGTTTGGATAAAACCTGCTTGAACAAGCGGTTGAAGGATTTTAAATAAAAAAAGTTCTGAAACGGCATATGCCTTAGCAATTTCTGGAACACGACTGAGAGTTTCCTGATTATCTGCACAATACATGAGCATCCGAAGAGCATAATTTGTTTGTTTTGTTAATCGCATCTCATTTCCTTTGTAAAGTATCGTCGAACGTATTTTATTTTAAAGATATTTTGCAAAATGCAGAAGTTCTTTCTCATTGACTATATTTGCTCTATTTTAAATGTAGTATTATTATTGTCAATTTTTGTTACAAAAGATTATATGAGGATAATGGGAATAAGGGTATGTAAGCTTATGATGAATGTAACATCTGTGACGAATCTTCAAGACATAGATAAAAATACTTTTAATGATGAGTTGTATCGTTTAAGTAAGATATATATCTTTTTAGGTATTACAATTATTGTGTTGGCTTTACTTACAGCCTCTGTTTCGTTCATTATTCTTATTGGCTTAACTCCTGTTGTTCCCAGTAGAACAG
The DNA here is from genome assembly GCF_042196425.1 of Bartonella sp. AD328YNZD. NCBI lineage: Bacteria > Pseudomonadati > Pseudomonadota > Alphaproteobacteria > Hyphomicrobiales > Bartonellaceae > Bartonella > Bartonella sp. AD328YNZD. Next base: position 3,711 of record NZ_JBHIQG010000123.1, read on the forward strand.
TAACCCTTATTCTTATAGGAATTAATAGTTTTTGGGTTTTAGGGCTTATTGTCATCGTTTTTTATGAGATGATTCCGATCATTCGTGCTTGGCGTTCAAGGCGTGCAGGCTCACGTCTTCATGTACGCCTTATTTCATTGTTTGCACTTGTTGCAACAATGCCAGCTGTTGCTGTAGCTCTTGTGTCAGGGCCAGCACTGAATTTAGGACTTGATCGATGGTTTGATACAACAACACGGCAAATTGTGGGTTCTTCTATTGATTTAGCAAATGCTTATGCAGATGAAATGCTTCAAAATTTAAAAAATTTATCCTACGCTATGGCATTTGCACTTGATAATAAAAAACTTTTAGAACGTAATCCAGCTGAATATCGGATGCAATTGACGCGTCATGCTATGGGACGCAATTTACGTGGTGCATTTTTGTTAAGTTCTAGTGGAACTATTTTCGTATCGAGTGCTCTTGGTGATGAGGATAAACTGCCAATTCCTCCTTCCAATCTTATTGAGCGTGCAACCAGTGCAAGGCCTTTTTCTTTTCAACCAGGCGTTCATGATTATTTCGGTATTATTTTAAAATTTACCAATATTCCAAACACATTTTTATATTTGGTGCGTGACGTTGATAAAGGTGTTTTATCTGCTTTGCGTTTGACAGAAGTCAATACGGATCGTTATCGTGATTTAAATGAAAATCGCCTTCTGACACAAATTGCATTTGGTATGCTTTATTTATGTCTTTTTTTTAGTTTATTCTTATCAGCTATTTGGGCTGCTATTGCTGTGGCTGATCGCTTAGTACGTCCTATTCGTCTTCTCATTAGTGCTGCTGATGATGTTGCGTCTGGAAATATGGAAATTTTCGTGCCAGTACGAGCAAAAGATGGCGATATTGGGCAATTATCTAAAACTTTTAATTATATGGTTAGTGAATTGAAAAGTCGGCGCAATGAGTTGATTGCAGTGCGTGATCAAATTGATGAGAGAAGGCGTTTTTCTGAAGCTGTGTTATCGGGTGTAACGGCGGGAGTAGCAGGAATAGATGATAATGGTGATATCACCATTATCAATCGGTCTATTGAAGCGATGTTTGATATTCGCTCTGAACATGTTGTTGGACAAAGTCTTTTATCTTTAAGTGCTGAAATTTGGCAGGTTTTTCAGTTTGCGCGTTCATTGGATCGTAAAAATCACCGTGAACAGGTCACTTTAAACGTTGCAGGAAAAGAGCGTGTCTGTAATGTCCAAGTTACGATGGAGGAAGATGATGGACAGGGGCGATCTTGGGTTCTAACAATTGATGATATTACAGACCTTGTTGCAGCGCAACGTACAGCGGCATGGGCGGATATTGCACGGCGTATTGCACACGAAATTAAAAATCCCCTCACACCTATTCAATTATCCGCTGAACGTATTCGTAAACGTTATAACAAAGTTATTACACAAGATAGAGAGGTCTTTGAGCGGTGTATTGATACAATTATTCGACAGGTTGGAGATATTGGGCGTATGGTTGATGAGTTTTCTTCTTTTGCACGTATGCCCAAACCACAAATGCATGTTTTAGATATACGTGAATTGTTGCGTGAAGCGTGCTTCTTGATAGAAGTGACACGACATGATATTCATTTTGAGCAAGACTTAGGAACTCTACCACTTATGGGTGCATTTGATAACCGTCTCATTGTACAGGCTTTTTGCAACGTGATCAAAAACGCGAGCGAATCCATAGATTCGGTTATGCGAGAGGAAAATATTCACGGTCATATTCTTGTCCGTTCTTATCATCAAGAAGAATGGGTGGTTGTGGATGTTGTTGATAACGGAAAAGGACTTCCTAAAGAGCAAAGACAAAAGTTATTAGAACCTTATATAACAACACGGGAGAAAGGAACAGGACTCGGGCTGGCCATTGTGCGCAAAGTTATTGAAGATCACGGTGGTTCCATGGAGCTTCATGATGCACCGGAGAGTTTTTATGAAGGTCGTGGTGCGATGATCCGTTTGATGTTTCCGACGGTTGGGGGTAAGCAGGGTAGTATTATACAAGCTATAAATCATAAGATAGGGGAATAGTATGGTATCAGATATCTTGATTGTTGATGATGAAGCGGATATTCGTGAACTTGTTGCTGGTATTTTGGATGATGAAGGCTATGAAACGCGTGTTGCTTGTAACTCTGATGAAGCATTAGCTCAAATTAGTGAGCGTATTCCAAAGCTCATTTTTTTAGATATTTGGTTACAGGGGAGTCGCCTCGATGGTTTAGCGTTGCTTGATGAAATTAAAACGCACTATCCAGCTCTTCCGGTCGTTATGATCTCTGGTCATGGTAATATTGAGACTGCCGTTTCTGCTATAAAGCGAGGGGCCTATGATTTCATTGAAAAACCTTTTAAAGCTGATAGACTTGTATTGGTTGCAGAGAGAACACTTGAAAACTCAAATTTAAAACGTGAGCTTTTAGAATTGCGAAAACGTTCAAACGAGACATTGGAGCTGCTTGGAAAATCAGCAGTTATAAGAAACTTGCGTCAAATCATAGAAAAAGTAGCGCCAACCAATAGTCGCATCATGATAACAGGTCCTTCAGGAGCGGGAAAAGAGACTGTTGCACGAGCTATTCATGCATTCTCAACACGTTCAAATGGGCCATTTGTTACAATAAATGCAGCAATGATTACTCCGGAAAGAATGGAAATAGAGTTGTTTGGCAGCGAAATGGAGGGAAGAGAGCGCAAGATCGGTGCCTTGGAGGAAGCCCATGGCGGAATACTTTATCTTGATGAAATTGCTGATATGCCACGTGAGACTCAAGGTAAGATTCTTAG
>NZ_JBHIQG010000124.1:0-6542 GCF_042196425.1 Bartonella sp. AD328YNZD
TCTTTTGCCAAGATTGGTAAAGTAAAAGGATTTTTACATATGGCCTCCAATCCTCTAACGCGTTCATCTCATCATGCTGGAGATGATTTTGCCATTTTGCAAAAAGCGCGTGATGAAAAATTTTCCTTACAGAGATAATTATGCCGATTTTTACAATACATCGGCAGATCACCCATAGTGCCAGTGAAATGTTTGATCTGGTTTCAGATATTGAGCGTTATCCTGAATTTTTACCAATGTGTGAGTCTTTAATAATACGTTCTCGAAAAGAATATGGAAAAAAAATATTGCTTCTTGCGGATATGACCGTTGGTTATAAGATTATTCGTGAAACTTTTACGACTCAAGTATTTCTTCAGCCGGAAAAAAGTCTTATAGAAGTTAAATATATTGATGGTCCATTCAAATATCTTGAAAATCGTTGGGCTTTTCATGATATTGAAAATACCAATGCATGTAATGTAGAGTTTTTTATTGATTATGAATTTAAAAGTAAAACGCTTGGATTAGTGATGGGCTCAATGTTTGATATTGCGTTTCGTAAATTTACCGAGGCTTTTGAGAAGCGTGCGCATCAGATTTATGGCTCTACGGTAACATAGTCTATTCTGTTATTTTTTAACAATACGTATTGCTTAAACAGCGTGAAGGTGAAAACGGGTTTCCATCTTTACTATTTGTTTTTAATTCAGCTTTCAAAAGCATATTGAAGGAATATCATTTTAAATGATGAAGATGATGCACAGCTTCATGCTTTTGTTTTTCTCTTTTTTAATGGATGCACACTCGTTAAACGAAACGCCCAAATAGAACATGCTTGCGTCATACCCATTTCATAATAGTGCTCATAATAAATAGTATAGATTCTCGTAAAAGTATATAAAATCTACATCTGTACACTTATGAAGAAGTCCTCCTGCATCATTTATTTGCTATCTCTCAAGATGTTGCGCGCCAGCTCTTAGCACTTGAGAGAAGTACAAGTGTCTCTTTCTTTAATTATTTTATTTATACAGTTTTTTCTCTTGTGGCGTGTAAGTGAATAAATTTGATTAATTCAACCTACACAGGACTAAAGTGAGATAACTTTACGCTATTGAGATCTTTCATTTTCAAGTTGTGATACAATAAAATTTTTTCAAGATATTGACGATTATAGACTCGATGGCGAATAAAGAATTTTGAAATTAATATGGGGAATTCAGTGAAGCAATTCCAGAATCATTTTAAAAGCATTTTCAACAGTTGCATGGCGGATAGCATTGCGATTAAGATGAGAAAAGTGCATTTCTTTGTGCAGGGGGGAGTGGTTTTTATAAGCTACTGCGCAATGCACAAGTCCTACAGGTTTATCAAAACTTGCACCTCCTGGACCAGCAATTCCTGTTACAGAAACTGCAATGTCAGCTTGTGAATGTTTTAATCCGCCTTCAGCCATTGCAAGAGCAACTTCTTTTGAAACGGCACCATAGGTTCTTATAAGTTCAGCACAAACGCCAACAAGGCGTGTTTTGGATTCATTTGAATAAACAACAAATCCACAATCGAGAACATCTGACGATCCTACAATATTTGTGAGGCTTGCAGCAATGAGTCCTCCTGTACAAGACTCTACAGTTGTTAACAGCAAACCTTTTTGGCGAAAGGTATTAAGGACTTCATGTGCGTGTTTTTCACAAAGATATGTCATTGGGGAATTTCTCCTGAATAAAGGACGCTCGCTGTTGCAAGAGCAGCAATTCCCTCACCACGACCAATAAATCCAAGCCGTTCATTTGTTGTTGCTTTGATAGAGATTCGATCAGGTGTCATTGCAAGTATTGTCATAAGATTTTCTGTCATGGCATGACGATAGGGACCAATTTTAGGATTTTCAGCGATAATTGTGATATCAACATTGGCAATACGACCACCTGCTTGTTTTATAATATCAAGAGCATGACGGAGAAAAATTTCTGATGATACATTTTTCCATTGAGAATCAGAGGGAGGAAAATGTGTACCGATATCTCCAGCACCTTGAGTTGCAAGAAGGGCATCTGTTAATGCATGAAGAGCAACATCCGCATCGGAGTGTCCATTTAATTTTTTATGAAAAGGAATTTTTATACCACATAATATAAGAAAATCACCATCCTCAAAAGAGTGAACATCATAACCATTGCCGGTACGAATATCAGGAAATATTTGCATTTTCTTTTGGAGATATAAATGGGCAGTATTAAAATCTTCATGCCATGTAATTTTTATGTTGTTAGGATCCCCAAGAACGGTACGCATAGGAATTCCAAACCATTCGGCAATTGCAGAATCGTCAGTGAATTCTTGTTTGCAAGCTTGTTTTGCTTGTTTATGAGCCGCTAAGATATGTTCAAAGGGAAAACACTGTGGAGTTTGTGCTCTATAAAGATGGGTACGGGGAATTGTTTCTAAAACATGCTGATTATTTATACGTTTAAGGGTATCAGAGATGGGCAGAACAGGAAGAACACCTTCTTGAGGTGTGATAGTGTTGTGAATGTTATTAAGAAGCTTGTTTTCTATAAAAGGGCGTGCACCATCATGAATATGCACATATTGGGGAGCAAATTTTTTGAGTGCCTGAAGTCCATATAAGGTAGAAATTTGACGTGTATTGCCTCCTTCAACGATAATAAGGCGCTCTTTAAAATCGTCAATAGCTTGTTCACAGATTTGACGATCTTCTGGATGAATAACAAGAATAATTGTTGTGATAGCTGGATGCTGCAAAAAACAATGCAAGGTATGATAAATAATTGGCTTTTGTCCTAGAAGCCGATATTGTTTTGGAATTTTATGGGGAAATCCTGCTCTTTCACCGCGTCCAGCGGCTAATATTATTGCTGCAATAGAAATACTTAATCTCCTTGTATTATAATCTTAGTTTGCTTTTTTGTCATTAATTTTAAAATGATTTTGAAAGGGTGATCGTTGTAGATCAGCCAAGGATATCACTGATAATACCTCAAAAAAAGCATTTAATGCTTTTTGAAGTGCGGTATTTAAACCACAAAAATCAAACAAGGGGCAAGTTGGTTCTGCAGTATCGAAACATTCTGCGAGGGAAAAGTTGTCTTCTGTTACTTTCACAACATCCGCGACTGAAATCTCTGCTGCGGGTTTAGCCAATCTAACTCCACCATTGCGTCCACGCACTGTTTGGATAAAACCTGCTTGAACAAGCAGCTGAAGGATTTTAAATAAAAAAAGCTCTGAAACGGCATATGCTTTAGCAATTTCTGGAACACGACTGAGAGTTCCCTGATTATCTGCACAATACATGAGCATTCGAAGAGCATAATTTGTTTGTTTTGTTAATCGCATCTCATTTCCTTCGTAAAGTATTGTCGAACACAGTCTATTTTAAAGATATTTTGCAAAATGTAGAAGTTTTTTCTCGTTGACTATATTTGCCCTATTGTAAATGTAGTATTAGTATTGTCAATTTTTGCTACAAAAGGTTATATGATAATAATGAGATAAGGGTATGTAAGCTCATGACGAATATAACATCTGTGACGAATCTTCAAGACATAGATAAAAATACTTATAACGATGAGTTGTATCGTTTAAGTAAGGTATATATTTTTTTAGGGATTACAATTATTGTATTGGCTTTACTTACGGCCTCTGTTTCGTTCATTATTCTTATTGGCTTAACTCCTGTTGTTCCCAGTAGAACAGTAACCCTTATTCTTATAGGAATTAATAGTTTTTGGGTTTTAGGGCTTATTGTCATCGTTTTTTATGAGATGATTCCGATCATTCGTGCTTGGCGTTCAAGGCGTGCAGGCTCACGTCTTCATGTACGCCTTATTTCATTGTTTGCACTTGTTGCAACAATGCCAGCTGTTGCTGTAGCTCTTGTGTCAGGGCCAGCACTGAATTTGGGACTTGATCGATGGTTTGATACAACAACGCGGCAAATTGTGGGCTCTTCTATTGATTTAGCAAATGCTTATGCAGATGAAATGCTTCAAAATTTAAAAAATTTATCCTACGCGATGGCATTTGCACTTGATAACAAAAAACTCTTAGAACGTAATCCAGCTGAATATAGGATGCAATTGACGCGTCATGCTCTAGGACGCAATTTGCGTGGTGCATTTTTGTTAAGTTCTAGCGGAGCTATTTTTGTATCGAGCGCTCTTGGTGATGAAGATAAACTGCCAATTCCTCCTTCTCATCTTATTGAACGTGCAACCAGTGCGAGACCTTTTTCTTTTCAACCAGGCGTTCATGATTATTTTGGTATTATTTTAAAGTTTACCAATATTCCAAACACATTTTTATATTTGGTGCGTGACGTTGATAAAGGTGTTTTATCTGCTTTGCGTTTGACAGAAGTTAATACAGATCGTTATCGTGATTTAAATGAAAATCGCCTGCTGACACAGATTGCATTTGGTATGCTTTATTTGTGTCTTTTTTTTAGTTTATTCTTATCAGCCATTTGGGCTGCTATTGCTGTTGCTGATCGCTTAGTACGTCCTATTCGTCTTCTCATTAGTGCTGCCGATGATGTTGCTTCTGGAAATATGGAAATTTTCGTGCCAGTACGAGCAAAAGATGGCGATATTGGGCAATTATCCAAAACTTTTAATTACATGGTCAGTGAATTGAAAAGTCGGCGTAATGAATTGATTGCAGTGCGTGATCAAATTGATGAAAGACGGCGTTTTTCTGAAGCTGTATTATCGGGTGTAACAGCGGGAGTAGCAGGGATAGATGATAATGGTGATATCACCATTATCAATCGGTCTATTGAAGCGATGTTTGATATTCGCTCTGAGCACGTTGTTGGAAAAAGTCTTTTATCTTTAAGTGCTGAAATTTGGCAGGTTTTTCAGTTTGTGCGTTCATTGGATCGGAAAAACCATCGTGAGCAGGTCACTTTAAACGTTGCAGGAAAAGAGCGTGTCTGTAATGTTCAAGTTACGATGGAGGAGGATGATGGACAGGGGCAATCTTGGGTTCTAACAATTGATGATATTACAGACCTTGTTGCAGCGCAACGTACAGCGGCGTGGGCGGATATTGCGCGACGTATTGCACACGAAATTAAAAATCCTCTTACACCTATTCAGTTATCCGCTGAACGCATTCGTAAACGTTATAACAAAGCTATTACACAAGATAGAGAGGTCTTTGAGCGGTGTATTGACACAATTATTCGGCAGGTTGGAGATATTGGGCGTATGGTTGATGAGTTTTCCTCTTTTGCACGTATGCCCAAACCCAAAATGCATATTTTAGATATACGAGAATTGTTGCGCGAAGCATGTTTCTTGATAGAAGTGACGCGACATGATATTCATTTTGAGCAAGATTTAGGAACTCTACCACTTATGGGTGCATTTGATAACCGTCTCATTGTACAGGCTTTTTGCAATGTGATCAAAAACGCGAGCGAATCCATAGATTCAGTTATGCGAGAGGAAAATATTCACGGTCATATTCTTGTCCGTTCTTATCATCAAGAAGAATGGGTGGTTGTGGATGTTGTTGATAACGGAAAAGGACTTCCTAAAGAGCAAAGACAAAAGTTATTAGAACCTTATATAACAACACGGGAGAAAGGAACAGGACTCGGGCTGGCCATTGTGCGCAAAGTTATTGAAGATCACGGTGGTTCCATGGAGCTTCATGATGCACCGGAGAGTTTTTATGAAGGTCGTGGTGCGATGATCCGTTTGATGTTTCCGACGGTTGGGGGTAAGCAGGGTAGTATTATACAAGCTATAAATCATAAGATAGGGGAATAGTATGGTATCAGATATCTTGATTGTTGATGATGAAGCGGATATTCGTGAACTTGTTGCTGGTATTTTGGATGATGAAGGCTATGAAACGCGTGTTGCTTGTAACTCTGATGAAGCATTAGCTCAAATTAGTGAACGTATTCCAAAGCTCATTTTTTTAGATATTTGGTTACAGGGGAGTCGCCTCGATGGTTTAGCACTGCTTGATGAAATTAAAACACACTATCCAGCTCTTCCGGTCGTTATGATCTCTGGTCATGGTAATATTGAGACGGCTGTTTCCGCTATAAAGCGAGGAGCCTATGATTTCATTGAAAAACCTTTTAAAGCTGATAGACTTGTATTGGTTGCAGAGAGAACACTTGAAAATTCAAATTTAAAACGTGAGCTTTTAGAATTGCGAAAACGTTCGAACGAGACATTAGAGTTGCTCGGAAAATCGACAGTTATAAAAAATTTGCGTCAAATCATAGAAAAAGTAGCACCAACCAATAGTCGCATCATGATAACAGGTCCTTCAGGGGCAGGAAAAGAGACTGTTGCACGAACTATTCATGCGCTCTCCACGCGTTCGAATGGGCCATTTGTTACAATAAATGCTGCAACGATTACTCCGGAAAGAATGGAAATAGAGCTGTTTGGCAGCGAAATGGAGGGAAGAGAGCGTAAAATCGGTGCCTTAGAGGAAGCCCATGGCGGAATACTTTATCTTGATGAAATTGCTGATATGCCACGTGAGACTCAAGGTAAGATTCTTAG
>NZ_JBHIQG010000125.1:0-6522 GCF_042196425.1 Bartonella sp. AD328YNZD
CGCAAAAGATCATGAAAATGGACAATTCCTATCGGTTTTTTATCTTCAACCACGAAAAATGCACCAATCTGATGATCATTAATAAAAGCTGTTGCTGCACCAACAAGTGTATTTGGCTTTACAACTTTAGGAGCTTTGGTCATCACCTCGTCAACATTAAATTTTGATAAATTAAAATGAATGTTACGTGCAAGATCGCCATCAGTTACAATTCCGATTAGTTCACCTTCTTGATTCACAACACCAACACAACCAAAATGTTTTTCCACCAAAACATTCATCGCTTCAGTCATAGCTGTTCCCTGCATAACCAGAGGAATACTATCACCCTCATGCATAATATCACACACGTATTTAAGGCTTGCACCAAGAGAACCACCAGGATGATATATTTTGAAATCCGTTGCGGTAAAACCACGCATTTCTAAAAGAGAAACCGCTAATGCATCTCCCATTGCCAATTGCATAATTGTTGAAGTTGTAGGGGCTAAACCATGGGGGCAAGCCTCTTCTATCTTTGGTAATAATAGCACAATATCAGCTTGTCGTCCTAACACAGAATGCTCATTTGATGTCATTGCAATAAGAGGGATACGAAAACGTGCAGCATAGCTCATAATACCACTTAACTCTTGAGTTTCACCAGACCATGATAAAGCAAGAATAACATCATCAGATCCAATCATACCAAGATCACCATGATTGGCTTCTGCAGCGTGCACAAAAAAGGCAGGTGTACCAGTTGAGGCTAAGGTTGCTGCAATTTTTGTGCCTATATGACCACTTTTTCCAAGACCAGTAATGACCACATGTCCACGCGCATTTCTAATAGTTTGAACAACCGCTTCAAAAGAAGAAGAAAGACTTTCCAGAAGAGCTTTTTCAAGAGCTTCAAGCCCCTGCTTTTCACTAGCAAGTGTTTTAAGCGCTGATGCTACTGCACCTTGCAAAGCCATACGAGGAGACGGTATTGTCATAATCAAATTCGATCAATAAAATTAAGTGAGAGATCTATATCACTTTTCAACATTAATGGTTTCTAGTAAATTTTTCAATGAAGCAGAAACGTGGCTGTGCATATCAGCGCGTGCTAAAGAAAATGCAACGTTGGCTTCAATAAAACCAGCTTTAGAACCGCAATCAAAAGTGCGCCCTTTTACTTGCAACCCCCAAAAATCTTGCTCATTTGAAAGCCGTATCATAGCATCTGTTAATTGAATTTCATTTCCTGCTCCTCGTTCTTGAGTGGAAAGAATATTAAAAATTTCTGGCTGCAAAATATAACGTCCATTGATGTACAAATTTGATGGTGCCGTTCCTTGTGCTGGTTTCTCTACCATTTTTGTGATTTCAAAACCATTTGCAATCTGTTTGCCTTTCCCAACAATACCATATTTATGTGTTTCTCTAGGATCGCATTCCTGAACTGCTATAATATTTCCCCCACCTGTTTTTTCATAAAGGCTCATCATTTCAGAAAGACAGCCCTTTTTCGCCTGTATCAACATATCGGGTAATAATAAAGCAAAAGGTTCCCCTGCAACTAATTCACGTGCACACCAAAGAGCATGCCCTAGTCCCAAAGGTTGCTGTTGCCGTGTAAAAGACGTTGTCCCTGGCAACGGCTGTAAACGATATAAATGCGCAAGATCTTCTTTCTTTCCACATTCAGCAAGTGTCGTGTATAATTCAACTTGCGCATCAAAATAATCCTCAATGACTGCTTTGTTGCGTCCAGTCACAAAAATAAAATGCTCAATACCAGCTTCCCTCGCCTCATCCACAACATATTGAATAACAGGTTTATCAACAACTGTTAGCATTTCTTTAGGAATCGTTTTTGTCGCAGGAAGGAAACGCGTACCAAGACCTGCTACTGGGAATACTGCTTTCCGGATTTTACGCACACTCACCCTCCTCAATGAATTCATATAACTTTTTTGTTTTATTTATCATATGTTTTTACGAAATGGTAAAAAAGATATCTTATTGTTTTGATTATCATTATAATAGGCAATCAAAAATGTAAAAAGAATCTGAGAATTTATTGAAGGAATTAAAACGAATTATTTATTTCAGTTTTTTCCTATTCTTGATCATATTATCGATTAAACTAAATACAAAATAAAGTTATTGCACATCTAATGAATTGAATATTAATGGGGATTTCAAAATGCAAAAAACAGAATTGAAGAGTTTCTCTTTTTTTTTAGAGAAGTCAATAGCTTGGAGACCCCTTGTCACTGGCTCTGCCATTCTTTTGTCTGCTTTTTTAATGTTTTTTGCATCATTTTCACATGCGGATAGCGGATTTAAACACTGGATTAAAGAGTTTAAAAAAATAGCTATTGCTCACAATATTAGCCCTTCTACGTTTCATATGGCATTTAAAGACATTAATGCCATTGATCCAGAAGTTTTAAAAAGCGCCGCATACCAACCGGAATTTATTGCTCCTTCATGGAACTATTTCGATAATCGTGTCCATGATATTGCTATTATAGAAGGACGGCGCCAAGCAAAAAAATGGAATAAATGGCTTCTTCAAATTGAAAAACGTTTTGGTGTTGACCGTAATATTCTGCTTGCTATTTGGTCAATGGAAAGCAATTATGGGAAAATTTTAGCCAATAAAAGTGTCATGCATGATACCATTCGCTCGCTTGCAACCCTAGCCTATGCCGATAAAAAACGCGAAAAATACGCACATACACAACTTATTTCTGCTATGAAAATTCTACAAAGTGGTGAAATTAAACGCTCTCAACTCACTGGATCTTGGGCCGGAGCATTGGGACATACACAATTTATTCCAAGCAGTTATCTCGCCTATGCTGTTGATATAAATCAAGATGGACGGCGTGATATCTGGAACTTTGTTCCAGATGCTCTGGCTACTGCTGCTAATCTTCTTCACAAAAATGGCTGGCAACCTAATCTTATTTGGGGAGTAGAGGTAAAAGTGCCGCAGGGAAAAAAACTTCCTGAAGGCTGGTATTCCTTTGAACAATGGAAAAAATTAGGTGTAAAATACGCTAATGGGCATCCTCTTCCTACATTAGCTGAACAAGCAATGTTAAAATATCCAGATGGAGAAAAAGGACCTATATTTTTAGTCACAAAAAATTTCTTTGTTCTAAAACGTTATAATAATGCAGATCGTTATGCTCTTGCCGTTGCCCTTCTTGCTGATCGCATTGCTGGACGTCCTGGATTAGTGCATGATTGGCAAAGACCTTTTCAGCCTATTACCTTCCAAGAATGTAAAGAACTGCAATCTCGCTTAAGTGCATTGGGATATTATAAAGGAGATATTGATGGAAAAATCGGAACAGCCTCTCGCAAAGCAATCAAAGCTTTTCAGCTGCATTACGGTCTAAAAGAAAATGGATATCCATCATCTCAAGTGCTTTTTCTCCTTCGCCAACAATAATGGAGAATAAGGTCTTGTCTCTTTTGCGTCTTATATACTTGATATTCTTACTGTTTTCATTTTCTATTGTGGGGATCATACAACCATCCCCAAGTAAAGCAACGAACTTCTTCAAATGGTTGTCACAACATAACAAACAGACGCAACAACCACCGCAAATTATAGAACAAAAAATAAACAAGCCGCAAAAAAAGATCGTAACACAAAAAAACATACAAAAGCTAAAAAATGAGAACGCAAAGCGCATTCTTGTCATAGGAGATTTTACAGCTTCTGCTGTTGCCGATGCACTTAAGAAGTTTTTTATAGATAATAGTGATATCGTTATTATGAACAACACAATGCCAGCTTCCGGATTAGTTCGAACTGATTATTATTCTTGGCAAAGCAATATTTCTAAACTCATTAATCAAAATAACCCCGATGTCATTATCATGATGATCGGGGCCAATGATAATCAACCCATCATAGACTCTCATAGCACGATTAACACAGATCAATCAGAATGGATGCACATCTACAAACAAAGAATTATCGAAATTGCTGAAAGTCTTCATGCCTCTGGAAAATCGTGGATATGGATAGGTCAACCTTCTTTTGGAAATGACCTTTTGACACAAAAAATGAAAATTTTTAATGCGCTCTACAAACAAGTAACAGAAACAGCAGGAGGATATTTTCTTGATATCTGGAGTGGCTTTAGTGATGAAGAAGGAAACTTTTCTTTTTCAGGCTATGATATTAATGGAAAAATGACCAAATTGCGCACCAATAATGGCATGCATTTCACTTCTGAAGGAAAGAAAAAACTTGCTGCTTATTTAGAAAAGCCATTGAAAAATATTTTAAATTTTCATGCCTTTTCTCATGAAAATTCTTACTCAACCGATCAAGTTATTAAAAAACTTATACAAGAATCAGAGAATCAAGAGCCAAGTAAAATTATGCGTCAGCCTCCAATGAGCCTTAATGATATGGTACAACAAAACACCCACCTCATAGGCAGAAAAAAATCAAGTTTTATAGAAAAATCATGGTTTCCACCAAATGGACATCAAAAAGATCGAGCTGATAATTTTTCTTTCCCATAATGTCTATTTAAAATACAAAATCTATTTTCCCCTATAAACAAAAAGCGAATAAGATAAAAACACTGTTTACATAGCTATAATGAAGAGAAAATTTGCATAAATTGCAACTACATCTTTGCGAAGAATATGAAAACGGCATGGTTAGCACCATGCCGTTATATCTTACAATCCACGTTTGTTAATCATTGCCTCTGGTAAAGGCATCCGTCCCCGAAAAGCTTTATAAAGCTCCTCTGGATCACGACTTCCCCCAGCAGAGTAAATAAAGCGTTTCAACTTATTAGCAAGCTCTGAATTAAAAACATCTCCCGTTTCTTCAAAAGCCTGAAAAGCATCAGCATCAAGCACTTCTGACCACATATAAGAATAGTAACCAGCGGCATAACCATCCCCTGCAAATACATGCATAAAATGTGGAGGACGATGGCGCATAATAATTGTATCAGGCATTTGCAGCTTGTCTAATTCTTGGCGTTCAAACACTGTTGGATCAGTGACTTTTTCTCCTTGGTGAAAAGCCATATCCACGAGAGCTGATGAGATAAATTCAACCGCAGAAAATCCAGCACTAAATGTCTGTGCTGCTAAAACTTTATCTATCAACTCTTGTGGCATAGGAAGCCCTGTTTTTGCATGTATAGCATAAGATTTTAATACTTCTGGTACAGTTAACCAATGTTCATAAAGTTGAGAAGGCAGCTCAACAAAATCACGCGAAACCGATGTTCCCGATACAGATGGCCATACAACATCAGAAAGCAAACCATGCAATGCATGCCCAAACTCGTGAAAAAGCGTACGTGCATCATCAAGAGATAAAAGGGCAACCTCCCCTTTGGATGGTTTAGCAAAATTACAAACATTGTAGATAATGGGCTTTTGTCCGCCTTCCAATTTATGTTGTGATTGCAAACTACTCATCCACGCACCAGACCGTTTTGAAGAACGTGCAAAATAATCACCAATGAAAAGCCCAAGTAAGCTTCCATCAGATTTTTTTACTTCCCATAAACGTGCATCAGGATGCCAAAGTGCAACAGCATTTTTTTCTTCAAATGTAATGCCAAAGAGTTTTTCTGCTACTCCAAAAGCCGCTTTAATCATATGATCAAGTTGAAAATAATATTTAATTTCAGCGCCATCAAAAGAAAACTTTTCAGTGCGAAGTTTTTCAGCATAATAACGCCAATCCGAAGCTGTTAAAGATTCATTGCTTCCCTGATTATTGGCAAAATTTTGTAATTCAATTTGCTCAGTAGAAGCCTTCGCTTTTGCTCGCTCCCATACAGGCATAAGCAAATTCATAACAGAATCAACACTTTTAGCCATAGTATTATCGAGTTTTAAATCCGCAAAAGATTTATATCCCAATAATTTAGCTTGCTCATCTCGAAGCGCAACAATCTCTAAAATAATGGTTCGATTGTCATTCTTGTTATTATTTTCACCACGTTTAGCCCAAGCTTGGAATGCAACTTTACGCAAATCACGACGATCAGAGAATTTTAAAAAAGGTTCAACAATTGAGCGTGCTAGTGTTAATGCATAGGCTTCTTCACTGCCTCTTTCGTACGCAATTTCTTTCATTGAAGCAATGAGATCTTCCGGTAAACCAGATAAGTCTGTTTGTTTTAAAAATAGAATCCATTCAGCTTCATCGTTTAAGACATTTTGCCCAAAAGTAGCATTTAAAAAAGCGAGTCTTTCATTAATTTCTACAAGCCGTTTCTTCGCTTTTTCATCTAATTTTGCACCATGACAAACAAACTTTTTCCACCATAATTCAAGAACACGTGTTGTTTCATTCTCAAATGTCCCCTGTTGCGACTGTTTATAAAGCATATCTATTTTCGCAAATATCCGCGCATCCATCATCATTTTTGAAGAATAACGAGAAAGTTTTACAACGAACTCTTGCTCTAGCTGTTGAATTAATACATTCGTATGAGCACTAGTGCGTAAGAAAAATATTGAACAGACACGATCAAGCGCTTTGCC
>NZ_JBHIQG010000126.1:0-6488 GCF_042196425.1 Bartonella sp. AD328YNZD
TGAAATCTGATAGCGTTGGATGGGCTGAAAGACTTGGCGGTGTTGTGTTGCCTAATGGCTCTGTTCGATTGAATCGTTTGGAGTGTTCTGTTTCTGATTTACCTGGCTATCGTGAAGGGTCTTGGTGGGTTCAAGATTTTGCTGCAGCCTTGCCTGCTTGTTTATTTGGGAGTATTCGGGGTAAACGCGTTGCTGATCTTTGTGCGAGCCCTGGGGGAAAAACAGCACAATTGGCTTTGCAGGAGGCAGAGGTGACTGCAATTGAGCTTTCTGCTAACCGCGTCAAGCGTTTAAAAGAAAATATGGAACGGCTTCATTTTTCAGCTCACATTTGGCAGGGCGATGTGAAAAACTTCCATCCCACACAGCTTTTTGATGCAGTTCTTCTTGATGCCCCTTGTTCTTCTACAGGAACAATCCGTCGTCATCCAGATATTTTATGGACGAAATCGAGAGATGATATCGTCAAGTTAGCGGCGTTGCAATATGATTTGCTTGTCGCAGCAATTTCTTTGGTAAAGGAAGGGGGACGTATTGTTTTTTCCAATTGTTCATTGGCAAGAGAAGAAGGTGAAGATCTTATTGAGAAAATTTTATCGATACGCAATGACATTGTTTTAGACCCTATTTATCCAGAGGAAATGGGAGCATTGGAACATTTGCTTTGTGGGGGGATATTACGGACAACGCCTGCGGATTTTTGTCATAAAAATTTTGATACTGAGAAAACCGTATTTTTAGGAATGGATGGTTTTTTTGCTGCGCGCTTACGAAAAATTGCTTAATTAACGCTTCATTTACAAAAATGGTCGAAATTGTATTTGATTCAGCATAAATGGAGATGAAATTTTGGCGGTTGCGGTAAAAGCTACTCAGGTAAAAGTGGCAGACTGTATCGATACGATACAGAATGTTATGCGGCGTTTATGGGTTGGACCATTGTTTCGTTGGCGGTTTTCAGGGTTTCGTCCTCATAAAATTTTAGCGCATCCCATGGATTTGCATGTAGCTGATCCAATGATGGCGCATGAATTTTATCATGGTCGTTTTGCTTTTGCTGGTCACATTGTTCATTCTGGTGCTGTTTCGCCGTTTTCATTGGTTCCACCAACGCTAGAATGGGAAGCGGCTCTACATGATTTTCATTGGTTGCGCCATATGGAGGTAGCAGAAAGTAATTTAGCTTCTGCACATGCACGCTCTCTTTTAGAAGATTGGTTTGATCATACTGGCAAGAAGGTAAAAGGGCTTGCTTGGAGTGGTCCTGTTGTGGCGCGGCGCTTGATTTCATGGATTTGTCATTCGAAAATGTTGTTAGAAGGCGCAAGTGAGCGGTTTGAAAAACGCTTTTTACGTGCACTTGGTTTGCAATTTCGTTATTTGCGCGTGACAATTTGTAGTATGGAGCACAATGATCAACGTTTACAAGCAGCAGTGGCTTTGACATTCGCCTCTCTTGCTTTGCCTGTTTCTGTGGCAGTGAAAAAAAAGGTACAAACGACGCTTATAGAGGAGCTTTCCCGTCAAATCCTAGTTGATGGTGGGCATATTTCCCGTAGTCCTGTTATTTTGCTGAATTTGTTATCGGATTTATTGTCGTTACGGCATCTTTTTATGCGTAGCAATGAAACGGCACCTCGTATTTTGATTGATTCTGTTGAGCGTATGTTGCCAGCTTTACGATTCTTTATCCATGAGGATCAAACGTTGGCCCATTTTAATGGGGTTGGTCCCCTTGTGTCGGAACGTTTATCATCACTTTTGGAGCTTGATGAAACAGGAGGGAATCCTTTTAGTTATGCCCGTTATTCAGGATTTCAGCGCTTAAAAGCCAATCAAACAACAGTGCTTGCAGATACAGGAAAGTTTCCACCCCGCTCTGTAGCACAGCAGGCTTGTTCGGGATGTTTGTCTTTTGAAATGTCTTCACAAGGGCACCGTTTTATTATCAATACCGGTATTAATCCTGATGGGAGGGAAGATTATCGACATTTAGGGCGTGTTACTGCAGCACATTCAACAGCTACGCTTAATGATTGTTCAGTGGGTGCTTTTTATTATAAAAATAAAAATGGCGCGCCATTTTTGTTTGATGGACCAACAGATGTTCAAGTATGCCGTATAGAGGATTCAGAGAAGACGGGTTTTATTGCGAGTCATAATGGTTATGTGAGACCCTTTAATCTTATTCATGAGCGTGGTCTTATTTTGGCGACAAATGGAGATACGATCGAAGGTTTTGATCGATTTTTTATGCCAAATAAAGGGGGAAAGAGACACAAGAGTGTGCAAAATGAACAAAATCATGTTGCTGTTCGGTTTCATCTTCATCCACAAGTTGAAGTTAACTACGATGGCAAACGTGTGTGTTTAGCCGTAAAGAACGAGAACGTGAAGAGCGAACAAGTATGGTATTTTATATCGCCTGACGCAGATATTTGTCTTGAAGATTCGATTGATTTTGCAGAATTAACAGGTCCACAACGGACACAACAGATTGTTTTATATTTTCGTCCTGCATTTCAGGAAAAAGTTCGTTGGCGTTTTATCCGTAAAGCGTTTGATAAAAAATTAGAACATTGTTCCAACCCATAGTATATTGCGTTTTATCTTGTGTGTCGCAAAACATTATTGTTTATTGTAGTAATATTCTCAAAATTTGAAGATCATATCAATTTTATACACGAAGCATTTTTTTGGAGTATGGGTTGGATGTTTTTAGGCAAGGTTTGCTCATAGAGTTTCATGAGGTGATGCTAAAAGGGATTGGCTTCAGAAAAAAAGATTTTTGAAAGACCATTGTTGACAGATGAGTACTAGTTAAGGATTTTGATCCTTTAAAGATATGGAGAGAAAATTAAGCCGTTGCTTATCTTCAATAAGTTCTTAAGTGTGCTGTTGGGATCAATATTTCTCTCTGAGAGAGTTGCATTAATAGGATTACGCTCTTCACGAAAAACAGAGCGCTATTGTATTGTATGTTCACGGACTTATTTTAAAGAAAAATCCCTTAACGCTTCCAAGCCTATTTTGCGACGATGCCCGTGATAGGTATAACGGTAAATCCATTAAGCACCCCCATCTTTACGCTTATGAAGGAGCAGCTCAGCACTATCACACTATTGATCAGTGTCCAATGTTTGTAACAAGCTCTTGGCACTAGAGATGGTTCATAAGAGGCATTTTTAGCCTTCTCTTAAGAGCTTTTATCCATACAGCTCCCCCCGCTTGTAACGTGCAGGCGAATGGTTTTGGTTGATTCAACATACATAAATTTGAAATGGAAGAATCTTACGGTGTTCGGGGTTCTCATTTAATATGAATAACGCTAAATTATTATTATAAATCAAAAGTTGTATATCACAGAAGCACCGAAAATTCGAGAAATGATACACAGCAATGGCCAAGAAAAACAACTCTTCTGCTCTTTGTTACTATACTAAAAATGAAGTCATAATAACAAACCACAAAATGCATGCTTTTTCATAGCAAAGCATTCTCTCAAATATCTCAAACAACTTTCATAAAGATTTACGCGAATAACGTCGTGCAATTGAATCAATATCACCTCGACAAATTCCAAGATCGCTGAGTTCATATGTTGAAAGACGACTTAACGCATTAACGGTTCGACGATAACGGCGCCAATTACTATAAAAACGTAGAATATTCATATCCTCTACTCAAACTTTTCATTACACTCTTTAGTTTAAGAATAGAGTATATTACTAAAAAGAGTTGTGTTATAATATCATAGCAGGTATGCATCTACATACAAGATAATATCCCTTTAACATTTTCCTCATGCGAAAGGGTAACCATTAAAAATATCAACAAGAACATCTTATCCCTAACCAATGGCTAAATTATGTGCATTTTCTGCGGTGATAAACTTCTTCACGTGTAGATTCTTTGGATTGAATAACTGCTTCCATTTCAACAGTTATCAATAGTCATACGATAATTATGAAAAAGTCCTTGAAACCTTTGTTTCATACGAAAAGAAAAGCAGCAAAATTATTAATGGCGGAAGTGACGTGTTCCTGTAAAAACCATCGCTAACCCCTGTGCATCAGCAGCGGCGATAACTTCTTCATCACGCATGGAGCCTCCTGGTTGAATAACTGCTGTTGCCCCTGCTTCAGCTGCTGCTAATAAACCATCTGCAAAAGGAAAAAATGCATCTGATGCAACAACAGATCCTTTTGTGAGAGTTTCTGTTAAGCCTGCTCTTTGCGCACTTTCTGCTGCTTTACTTGCAGCAATTTTGGCTGAATCGATGCGGCTCATTTGTCCAGCTCCAATTCCAACTGTTGCACTATTTTTCGCGTACACAATAGCATTCGATTTAACGTGCTTTGCTACACGAAAAGCAAATTGAAGATCACGCATTTCATCTTGAGTTGGGGTCCGCTTTGTCACTACTTGCAATTTAAGATCATCGACTACCACGTTATCACGTGATTGCACTAAAATGCCTCCCGCTAATGTTTTAGCAAGAAGTCCTCCACAACGTGGATCAGGAACTCCACCTGTAATAAGCAAACGAAGATTTTTTTTCTTGGCAATAATTTCACGTGCCGCCATTGTGGCATCAGGAGCAATAATCACTTCTGTAAAAATTTTAACAATCTCTTCAGCACATTCTTCATCAAGGGGCTGATTTAAAGCAACAATTCCACCAAATGCCGATACATTATCACACATAAGAGCTTTCAAATAAGCTTCTTTCAAATTTTCTCCTTCCGCAACACCACAAGGATTGGCATGTTTAATAAGAGCGACAGCAGCGGTTTTTTGCGGATCAAACTCTGCCACAAGTTCAAAGGCTGCATCTGTATCATTCAGGTTGTTATAAGAGAGCGCTTTGCCTTGTAAAAGTTTTGCTGTTGCAATACCAAAACGTTTTTCATTATTGCGATAAAATGCTGCCTGTTGATGTGGATTTTCTCCATAGCGCATAACACTTTCAAGATGACCAGAAAAACTCTGCCACGATGGAGTTTCAATTTCTAAATCCCGTGCAAACCACGATGCTATTGCCGTATCATAAGCAGCGGTGTGTGCATAAGCGCGCATTGCTAGCTGATGACGCATAGATAAGCTTAAACATCCATTATGCTGCTTTAATTCAGCTAGAATCGAATCATAGTCGTTTATCGCTGTTACAACACCGGTATAAGCATAATTTTTTGCCGCTGCGCGAATCATTGCCGGTCCGCCGATATCAATATTTTCAAGAATTGTTTGATTGTCGGCGCCGGATTGGGCTGTCTCTTCAAAAGGATAAAGATTCACAACTAAAAGATCAATTCCATGAATGTTGTTCTTTTCCATAGCATCTTTATGGCTAGGGTCTTCTCTTACCCCTAACAAAGCACCATGAATCAAAGGGTGGAGTGTTTTAACACGCCCATCCATTATTTCAGGAAATCCGGTAACTTCAGCAACATCTTTTACGGGTAAACCAGCCGCTATGAGGGTTTTGGCTGTTCCTCCTGTTGAAATTAATTCAACATTGTAAGTAGCGTTAAGAGCTTGTGCAAAAGCAACCACACCCGTTTTATCAGACACAGAAAAGAGAACACGACGAACCTGATGAAGATCAGGTATGGGAAAATTTTTGGCAACAACACCCATAACAGCAGCCTTAAAAATGAAAGAGTTAAAATTCTAGTAAAACAAGCTTATACGTTTATAGCATAAGCCTTTAGCAAAATACATTGAAAGGATAAACTGTCTTTTTAGAATATAGGATGACTCACCTTTTTCTATTATTCTGTAAAAACCTCTCATTTGAGGTGTGATGATAGGTATAAAAGTCTCATTGAGACATTAAATGTTTTTTTGTTGCTTATAACTCAACATCTCACCTTCATAGCAGTTTTGAAACAAAAATGCATCCGTATGTTCTCTGCTATATTAGCCTTTATACTAGATGAAGGCGAAAGTATTGCATATATCAATTGGAGTAATCTCTGAAATGGGAAATAATCTAATGAAGCAAGAATATAAAATTATAAAGGCAAAAATGGGTGACTATCTTTCCTATTATTTTTAAATTTGACTTTATGTTTTTCAAAAGCGTTATGACAATTCTTTTTAAGAGTGTGGCGTAAATCTTTTGTGGATGGTATAAAGTTCATTGTATGCCTATGATCTTTAATTTAACAAAGGCGCAAGTTGGTAGCTTTTATTCTCTTTATCAGTTTTCAAGATTCTAAAAATTTTTGTTACTTGAGATGGAAGAGGTATTTTTTTAGTTTTTTTGCCGTAGCAGAAAAAGAAAACCTCCTAACACACCAGCAGCTAAAATAAACCACGTGATTGCATAAACGAGATGATTATTTCGAAAATGGATAATCGTAAGACCAGCAATGGGAAGGTTTGCTTGTGGGGTTGTTTTTTTTCCGGCATCAATGAAATAAGGGGCAACAGTGGACAAACCAAGTTTTTGTGCCATAGCGGGGAGATCGCGCGTATACCAT
>NZ_JBHIQG010000127.1:0-6471 GCF_042196425.1 Bartonella sp. AD328YNZD
CATAATAAAGCCATGTCCGCCGTGCAATAGAACGGAGTTTTTTTTCATCTTTTGAAGAAAGATAAAGGCTATCTTGAAAGGTTGAAGGTTGACTCACAATCCAAGCAATGAAGGGTGAAAAAAACCATGCTATCCCAAAAGGCAAAGCAACCAAGCTTGCAAAACTATCAGAAAAAAGGGGGAGTGCTATAGTAAGAATACCAATAAGCGATGCTGGTGCCATTGTAAAAACATAGAAACGCAAACTATTGGGTATTGATTTTGTTGCGGCAGAAGTTTTCCATTCAAGAAGATGCCGTTTTGAAATCGTCATACGATAGAGTGTACGAATAATCGCATCGGTCATAAAATACGCCGAATGCGCAAGAAACGTCGTTTTAAGAAATATATCAGCGCTTGTAAGAGCAATTTTGTTCCAAATTAATTGAAAATGTCCACGCAAAGAATGATCTATATTGGATGAGACAAACGTTTTTAATACACATAGAATGGGTGAAATGAAGGAGCTAAACAACAAGAATAGTTGCCAGACGATTGCACTCTTTAATGGCAAAAGAGTCCAGCCTGAAAATGCTGCGATTAACCACATAAGTGGCATGAGAGAACGACGTAAATTATCCTGCATTTTCCAACGCGTTACAAAGCTTATTTGACGAGGAAAAAAAAGATAAGGTAAAAGTTGCCAATCACCGCGGATCCAGCGATGATACCGCATAACATCAATATTATAAGCTGTCGGATAATCTTCAACAATTTCTACGCTACTTACAAAAGCAGTACGAGCATATCCTCCTTCTAAGAGATCATGACTGAGAACAGTATTTTCTTTAATTTTGCCGTAAAGTGCTCGTTCAAATGCATCAATATTATAAAGCCCTTTACCGATAAAGGTGCCTTCTCCTAAAAGATCTTGATACGTATCAAAAACAGCAAAAACATAAGGATCAATACCACGGTTGGTAGAAAAAACGCGTTGGAGAATTGATGTTTTTTTTTCTGTTGTAAGAGAAGGAATAATGCGTGGTTGTAAAATGCTATAGCCCTTTACAACCTTTCCACTTTGTGGATCAAAAATGGGATGATTGAGTGGATGGTTAAGCTTTCCAACAAGTTGTGTGACGCTCTCTGGAGTAAGACGTGTATCACAATCCAGAGTCATAACAAAACGGCAATCCATAGGAAGACGTGGATTGGGAGGATAAAAGCTCGTGTTTTTATCGCCTCTTAAGAGTCGATTGAGTTCATGAAGTTTTCCTCGCTTTCGTTCCCATCCCATCCAACATTTTTCGCTTGTATTATAAAGGCGTCGGCGATGTAAAAGGAAAAAAAGCGGAAGTTCATCACGATGATAACGACTATTGAGTTTATCAATACTCTTTTGCGCATAGTGTAATAAATCAAGATCATCTTGCGTTTCTCTTAATGGAGCATCCACCCAATCTGTAATGAGTGCAAAATGAATGGCACCTTTAGGATTGGAAAGATAGTGCACTTCAAGATTGCGCACTTGTTCATCAATATCATCGCGTGATGTCATCAAAGTAGGTACAACAACCATTGTCCGCGCATATCCCGGAATACCTTCTTTATATTCATAACCAATGAGTTGTTTTGATGGGACAAACCAAGAAACAACAGTGTTAAATAAAGCAAAAGCAGCATCGATAGCAGGAAAAAGCGCCAATACAGTAAAGCAAAAAGACATCCATTGTGTCATGCCAAACACTTGTAAAAAAGCGTAAATTACAAGCAAAAGAGCAAGCGTTAGAAAAGAGACAGGAACGGCCATGACTCTCAATTTTGAGCAACAGGAAGCGCGTGTCCATTTTATGAGAAAGGGCGGAATATATCCACAAGCCTTTTCAAATATACCACAACCATCATCAACAAGGTACCACCCCACACAAGAATGATGAGGCATATCTTTAGAAGTGGAATTTGCCATTTCTACAACTTTATGTGCAACTTCCAGTTCACTAAGAGGTGAAAAGCGTGAAACTTTTTCAATGACTTGTCGATAAATATTGCGTGAGTGAGCATCAATTTCAGAAAAATCACTATTTTTACGCAAAATAGAATCAACACAACTCACTGTTTCAAACCATGCTGTCCAATCAACATCATCTATAGCTTTAAGAGCACTGATAATATTACCCATGGTCACACCATCTGCTGCTTGTCGGGTGTGTTCATCGGCTGTTGCAATCTCTAAGCTACTGCCTTGGCTTTCCAATTGTTTTTCAAGCCAAGTTAATGCTACGGTTGAATCAATAGATGCACTGCGCAAACGATAAAATAAATGCGCTGAAAAGGTTGGATCAATAGTAAGTGGTTGATACTGCGTAAAAATAGAATGGAGTTTTGGTTTATTTTCTACAAGAGAAATTTTATCAGCCACTTGACTAGCAAGATGACGCATACGCCGCGCTTTTTCAATACGGACTGAAAGACGACGGACATTTTCAATGAGCAGCATCTGCATCACAGAAGGAAGAGCCCACAATTCACCAATTGTGAGCGCACAAACTTCTTGAAATCCATTAATCATAGCAGTCAGTGTTTCTTGTGAAAAACTACTATCAGTATGCGCGATATAAAGCCAAGTTAAAATAAAAATTCGTGGCATTCCTGCTTTTTGTCTAGAAAGAGGAAGTTGCTTTATAAAGGACTTGGGGAGGTTACGGCGTAGCTGTTGTATGGTTTTATCAATGGCGTAATAATTATCAATGAGCCATTGAGCAGACGGTGCGATGGTCTCATCATTTTGGGCAGCAAAATCACTGGTATGAAAGGCATGAAGAATAAGTTTAGCACTTTCATTCAATCTCTTGCGAAAATCTTCTACTCCCTCATATTCAGGGAGTAAAACTTCTTTACCAGAAGCTATATCATGCCCTAAATTATAAAGATCTTCCTGTACTTTATAAATTGCACGAAGAGGAAAATCCGTATTAGTAAAATGATCTTTTCTCTCTGTTTGAGAAAAAAGTATTTTATGAAGGATATTATGCACGCCATGTCCCATTGTTATTTAATTACATCGTTTTTTATTTAAATTGTAAGCATTTTATCTGAATAGTGAACCGTTGATAGACAAAAAAACAAACTTTTTGTTTTTATTTGCAAGCATTTGCAATTTTTGACGCAATAATTAAAAAATAAGTAGACAATTTCTTTAGAAAATAAAAAGGTCACTCTTAAAATGAGTGACCTTAATAACAACATCAACTTTAATGATTGATGATTAATCTTGTTCTTGTTTTT
Organism: Bartonella sp. AD328YNZD; assembly: GCF_042196425.1. Classification (NCBI taxonomy): domain Bacteria; kingdom Pseudomonadati; phylum Pseudomonadota; class Alphaproteobacteria; order Hyphomicrobiales; family Bartonellaceae; genus Bartonella; species Bartonella sp. AD328YNZD. The sequence goes on from NZ_JBHIQG010000127.1 coordinate 3,265, forward strand.
TCAAAGCTGCACCCAGAATATCACCAAGAGAAGCACCTGAATCTGTAGAACCATATTGTGCAACAGCTTCTTTTTCCTCTGCAATTTCTAAAGCTTTGATTGATACTGAAATTTTACGTGTTTTTTTATCAAATGCTGTGATGCGAGCATCAACCTTTTGCCCAATTGCGAAACGCTCAGGACGTTGCTCATCACGATCACGCGCAAGATCAGCACGCCGAATAGTTGTCTCAAGGTTGTGGTCAATCAATTTCACACCAATGTCATTGTCGTTAACAGCAATCACTTCGCATGTTACAACTGCACCTTTTCGCAATTCGCCAGAAGCAGCTGCTTCTCCAACTTTATCGCTGGAAAGCTGCTTAATTCCAAGAGAAATGCGCTCTTTTTCAATGTCAACATCAAGAACCACAGCTTTAACGATATCGCCTTTATTGTAAGTATCAATGACTTGTTCACCAGGACGGTTCCAATCAAGATCAGACAGATGAACCATACCGTCAACATCGCCTTCAAGCCCAATAAAGAGACCAAATTCTGTTTTATTTTTAACCTCTCCTTCAATTTGCGAATTGACAGGAAATTTATTGGCAAAAGCTTCCCATGGATTTTCAAATGTTTGTTTTAAGCCAAGAGAAATACGCCGTTTAGAAGGATCAATCTCAAGAACAACCACTTCTACTTCTTGTGATGTAGACAGAATTTTTCCAGGATGAACATTTTTCTTTGTCCAGCTCATTTCAGAAACATGGATCAGCCCTTCGATTCCTGGTTCAATTTCAACAAAACCACCGTAATCAGTAATGTTGGTAACAGCACCCGTAATTTTTTTACCAATCGGATACCGGACACTGATGCTTTCCCAAGGATCACTTTCAAGCTGTTTCATTCCAAGAGAAATACGGTGCGTATCTTGATTAATGCGAATAATCTGCACTTTAATCGTTTGGCCAATTGTGAGCACTTCAGATGGGTGATTAACACGCCGCCATGCCATATCTGTAACGTGCAAGAGACCATCAATCCCACCAAGATCAACAAAGGCACCATAATCTGTAATATTTTTCACCACACCTTCAACGATTTGGTTTTCTTCAAGATTTTGTACGATTTCTGAACGTTGCTCAGCGCGACTTTCTTCTAAAACAGTGCGGCGTGAGACCACAATATTGCCACGACGACGATCCATCTTCAAAATTTCAAAGGACTGTGAATTATGCATGAGAGGTGAAACATCACGAATGGGACGAATATCAACTTGGCTGCGAGGTAAGAAAGCAACGGCACCATCAAGATCGACTGTAAAACCACCTTTTACTTGGCTAAAGATCACTCCATCAACGCGCGCACCAGCATTGAATTTTTCCTCCAAACGGACCCAACTTTCTTCGCGCCGTGCTTTTTCACGCGATAAAACAGCTTCACCCATCGCATTTTCAATGCGTTCAATGTAAACCTCAACTTCATCGCCAACTTGCAAAGAACCATCTTTTGCTTTAGCTCCAAATTCTTTGAGAGGAATACGTCCTTCGACTTTAAGACCAGCATCAATAATGGCCATGTCTTTTTCGATTGCAATAACACGACCTTTAACAACAGATCCTTCATTAAGATCATTAGTTTGAAAAGATTCTGTTAAAAGGGCTTCAAAATCCGCTGTTGTGGGATTGTATTGTGACATAAGAACTCCTAATATATACCTTGTATTATAAGGTATGAGCGCTAGGTTAGTGTTAACATAAGCAACTTCTTGCCTTTTTCCTTAAATACAGGAAAAAAAGTTAGCGCTAGGCCGGAAGTCACCTTGACGAATTTATCCAATTATATGCATTTTTATGATTGGATCAATAAAACTACATGCAATTTCAAATGTTGCTTCTATACTCAATTCTGACGTATCAAGCAAGTGGGCGTTTTTTGCTGGTTTTAGTGGGCTTTGTTTGCGCGTTATATCGCGACTGTCGCGCTGTTCAAGTTGAGCTAGGATTTCATGATAATTTGCTTGAACACCTTTTTTTAAAATCTCTTGGTAGCGGCGTTTGGCGCGTGTTTGAACATTGGCTAGAATATAAAACTTGATATCGGCATCAGGACAAACAATCGTTCCGATATCACGCCCATCAAGCACACAGCCGGGCAAAACTTTAGCAAAGTTGCGTTGTTTTTCGACAAGAATTTTGCGTACAGCAGGGTTAATTGCTATTTTTGAAGCCGCTTCACCAAGTTCATGAGAAGAAAGAAGAGAAGGATTTAAGGTATTAAAATCAAGTTCTTTAGCATAAATAATAGCATTACTTTCATCATGAAGAGATAAATTTTGTTGTAAAAGCGCATAAGCAACACCACGATAAGTGAGACCAGTATCGAGATGATGAAGATGATAATGTGCAGCAATTTTACGTGCTAAGGTTCCTTTGCCTGAGGCTGCAGGTCCATCAATAGCAATAACAAAAGGCTTCAAGCGATTCTCCCCCCAAGTTTTTTTATAAAAGGAATAAATTCTGGAAAGCTCGTAGCGATCATTCGTTTATCATCAATGGTAACAGGTTTTTCTGACACAAGCCCAAAAATGAGAAAACACATAGCAATTCGATGATCAAGATGTGTGGCAACATACCCACCCCCCAAACCTTTGGCAGAACCTTTTCCATAAACAACAAGAAAATCTTGACCTTCTTCACAGTCTACGCCATTAATTTTTAATCCTTGAGCAACAGCAGACAATCGATCTGATTCTTTTACACGCAATTCTTCAATGCCTAGCATAACTGTTTTGCCTTCTGCAAAGGCTGCTGCTACTGCCAAAGCAGGATATTCATCTATCATCGATGGAGCACGTTCTTTGGGCACCGTAACGCCTCTAAGGACCGATGATTTTATCCGTAGATCAGCAACATCCTCTCCACCTGTTTGACGTCGGTTCAAAAATTCAATTTGAGCACCCATTTCCCACAATGTTTCGATAAGTCCTATTCGAGAGTTATTTATCAAAACATTTTCAATGGTGATATCAGAGTCTTCTACAAGAAGGGCTGCGATAATTGGAAAAGCAGCAGAAGAAGGATCACCCGGAATATGAATCGTTTGTCCAGTAAGATGGGGTTGACCATTAAGATGAATCAAACGCGCACCTTCGTTATCTTTTTCTATTTCAAGTTGCGCACCGAATGCTTTTAACATTTTTTCCGTATGATCTCGTGTCAGAAC
>NZ_JBHIQG010000128.1:0-6463 GCF_042196425.1 Bartonella sp. AD328YNZD
TACTGGTTTTGGGATCCTGTTGAAAATGTTTCGTTTATGCCTTGGCTTTCAGGAACAGCTCTTTTACATTCTATTCTTGTTCTCGAAAAACGAGAAATATTAAAAAGTTGGACTTTGTTTTTGGCTCTGCTAACTTTTTCTCTTTCTTTAATGGGAACTTTTCTTGTTCGTTCGGGACTTTTAATTTCTGTTCATAGCTTTGCTATTGATCCAGCACGGGGGCAGGCAATTCTTGCACTTTTATTTTTCTTTACGGGAGCTGCTTTTCTTCTTTTTGCTTTGCGTACCCCTATTTTAAAAACAGAAAGATTTTTTCAACCAATTTCACGTGAAGGGTTTATTGTTTTAAATAACTTGTTACTGACAACAATAACAGCAACAGTATTGATTGGTACGCTTTATCCTTATTTTATTGAGATATTAACAGGGCAAAAAATTTCTGTAGGGGCTGCTTTTTTTAACCTTACCTGTGGACCGCTAATGGTTTTGCTGTTGTTGTTTGTTCCGTTTGGGACAATGATGGCATGGAAACGCGGTGATTGTCTTGCAGTTTTTGAACGGTTGTGGTTTGTTTTTGTATTGGTTGGTATCGTCTGTTTTATAATATTTTACGCGACATCTGTGCGTGATATTTTTGCAGTTTTAGGGATTGGGCTTTCAGCGTTTGTTTTTTTAGGCAGTTTAGCGGATCTATGGGGAAAGAGTGGATATGGCAAGAGAGCTTTTTCAGTACGCGTTAAGAGATTTCTTGGATTGCCATGGTCTACTTTTGGTGCAGCAATAGCACATATGGGATTAGGCGTTACATTATTTGGTATTGTTTGCGTGGCAAGTTTTGGGCAAGAACGTATTTTAATCATGAACGTAGGGGATAGGGTGACGATAGCGGATAAAACGCTTCATTTTGATGCAGTGTATGATGGTGTTGGTTCGAATTATTCGACAATGGAGTTTTATTTTAAAATATATGAAAATAAAAACATTGTAGGTCATGTAACAGCCTCAAAGCGATTTTATTCAAGCCAAAATACATCAACAACAGAAGTTGGTCTTAAAAATCATGGCTTATCACAGCTCTATATTGTACCGGGACATATTGATAATCGGGGTCTCGTTGTGCACATATGGTGGAAGCCTTATGTAATATGTATTTGGTTAGGGGCATTCATGATGGCTATGGGAGGATGTCTTTCTCTTTTGGGGTATTGGTTTCGCATTGGCATGTACAATAAGGTAGTGTTTGCTTTAAATTTTTGGAAAAGACATTGAGATGAAAAAAAAATTTTGGATTGTATTTTTTTTAATGGCAGCGTTTCCTTTTCGATTAGCAATAGCAGTAGAGCCGGATGAGATTTTAAAGGATAAGATTCTTGAAGCGCGAGCACGCCATATTTCATCGCATTTACGTTGTCCCGTTTGTCAAAATCAATCAATTGATGATTCAGATGCTGCTTTAGCACGTGATTTACGGCTTTTAATTCGGGAAAGGCTAAAAATGGGCTATAGTAATCAGCAAGTCACTGACTTTCTTGTTGAGCGATATGGTGAGTTTATTCTCTTGAAACCACCGTTGAATAAGATAACTTGGTTTTTATGGTTCTCGCCTTTGATCATTATTATCATTGGCGTAAGTATCATATTTTTCCACTTCAAACGGAATAATCATGAGTTATGTGAATGAAAAAGGACAGTCAAAAATGTCATTGCATTAAAAAAATGTTACATAAAAGAAAAAATAAGATTATCTGCAATGAGCAGACAATCTTATTGTAATTATATTAGGGAATACTGAAACCTTACAAAACTTTAATAATTTAGACAGAAAACGGTAAGGTCTGGTATTTTATAAGTGATCGGAATTGAAATAAAGGTATGATTGAATAGGAGCATAGAATAAATGGTTAAAAAGGCTTTCTTTAAAACGTTTGTCGCAGTGAGTTTTTCTGCGATATTGGAAAGTGCGCTGTTTTTTAGTGGATGTACATCAAGCTTGTGGATGACAAAGGCTCATGCAAGTTCTGTATTTACTTCGTTAATGCAACAACAGGGATTTGCCGATATTGTTGCTCAAGTGAAACCAGCCGTTGTAGCAGTACAAGTAAAGAGCAATAAAAAGAAAGAAGATAGGTTCTTTAGCAACTTTTTTAGTGGTCCAGGACTTGATCAATTACCAGATCAGCATCCTTTAAAAAGATTTTTTAAAGAGTTTTATGATTTTGATAAACCTAAAAATAAATTTCCGCACCAATCGCAGAGACTCCGTCCTGTTGCTTTTGGATCGGGTTTTTTTATTTCATCTGATGGTTACATTGTGACCAATGATCATGTGATTTCTGATGGAACAAGTTATACTGTTGTTCTTGATGATGGTACAGAATTGAATGCAAAGCTCATTGGGAAAGATCCCAAAACCGATCTTGCCGTATTAAAAGTGAATGATAAAAGAAAATTTTCTTATGTTGATTTTGGTGATGATTCAAAGCTTCGTGTTGGGGATTGGGTTGTTGCCATTGGGAATCCATTTGGTCTTGGTGGAACTGTGACAGCAGGTATTGTTTCTGCACGTGGACGTGATATTGGCACTGGTGTGTACGATGATTTTATTCAGATTGATGCTGCTGTTAATAGAGGAAACTCTGGTGGTCCAACGTTTGATCTTAATGGAAAGGTTGTTGGGGTTAATACAGCAATTTTTTCTCCTTCTGGAGGAAATGTTGGGATTGCTTTTGCTATTCCAGCAGCGACTGTAAAACAGGTTGTACAACAACTTATTGAAAAAGGTTCAGTTCAACGTGGTTGGTTAGGTGTTCAGATTCAGCCGGTAACAAAGGAGATTTCTGATTCAATAGGTTTGAAAGAAGCCAAAGGCGCTTTGGTTACTGATCCGTTAAAAGGACCGGCAGAAAAGGCTGGTATTAAAGCGGGTGATGTCATTATTTCAGTGAATAATGAAAAAGTTGCTGATGCGCGTGAGCTGGCGAAACGTATTGCAAATATTAAACCAGGAGAAATGGTAACCATAGGGATTTGGAGATCAGGTAAGGAGGAGAGCATCAAGGTTAAACTCGCTTCAATGTCTGAAGATGAAAGTAAGAAAGAGACTTCAAAATATTCAAATGGACAGAGTGATTTAGATGAAACATTGGAAGATTATGGTCTGATTGTTATGCCTTCTGATGATGGTGTAGGGGTTGTCGTAACGGATGTCGATACCGATTCAGATGCTGCAGATAAAGGGATACGCCCTGGTGATATCATTGTGACAGTAAATAATAAACCGGTTAAACGAATCTCTGATATTATTAACACAATCAAAAATGCTCAGCAGTTAGGACGAAAAGCTATACTCTTACAAGTGCGAACAAATGATCAAAATCGTTTTGTTGCTCTTCCAATTTTCAAAAAATAAAGCTTTAGTTGTAGGACAAATGTTTATTAAATATTTGTCCTACAACATAATAAAATAATGGAGATACGTTTTATGAAGATACTCGTTATTGAAGATGATCATGAGACGGGGCATTATCTCGAAAAAGCATTTTTGGAAGTAGGGCATTCTGTTGATGTTGCTTATGATGGAGATACGGGATATGCTTTAGCAACCACGGAAAATTATGACGTTATGGTTGTTGACCGAATGCTTTTGCATCGTGATGGTCTTTCTATTATTGCTGAATTGCGCGCTAAAGGCAATGAAACACCAGTTCTTATTCTGTCTGCTTTAGGGCAAGTTAATGATCGTGTAACGGGGCTGCGTGCAGGGGGAGATGATTATTTGACAAAGCCTTATGCTTTTTCTGAACTTCTTGCGCGTGTTGAAGTTTTACAACGGCGGAAAAATCCTAAAGAAGCAGAAACTGTTTACTGTGTAGGTAATCTTGAGCTTGATCGGTTAGCACATACGGTAAAACGGGGTGATAGAAACATTCTATTGCAACCACGAGAGTTTCGTTTGCTTGAATATTTGATGCGTTATGCGGGGCAGGTTGTTACACGCACTATGCTTTTGGAAAACGTTTGGAATTACCATTTTGATCCACAAACGAATGTCATTGATGTCCATATCTCTCGTTTGAGAGCCAAAATTGAAAAAGATTTTGATGTTCCCCTTCTCCATACAGTGCGTGGAGCTGGATATATGCTGAAAGTACCAGATAACAAAGCATGAATCGTTTGATTAATATAATGCGCACGACGGCGCTAAGGCTTTCAGCACTTTACATTTTATTGTTTGGATTGGTGGCAACAGGACTTTCGATTTATATGACGGCATTTTCTGCTTCATTGTTAACAGAGCAAACTGAACAGGCTTTACATGAAGAATTAAAGTATATTGAAAATGCTTATAATTATGGGGGATTATCCTTATTAATGCGCACTATTGATTATCGTTCAAGACAACCAGGAGCATTTCTTTATCTTGTTACAGATTCTATGGGGCGTATTTTAGCAGGAAATGTAGCGCGTATTGAATTAGGTCTTTTGAATCAGAGTGGTTTTATTTCTACCTCTTTTTTGTATTCCCGTTTTGGAGAACATGGCAAAACAAGTGAACATCGCGCTTTGGCGGTTATTGTTGACTTGCCTAATGCTATGAAGATTCTTATAGGACGTGATTTGGATGAGCCAGAACGTTTTGCAGTGGTTATTCGCAAAGCTGTGATCATTGCACTTGCTGCAATGGTTGGAGGCGCTTTACTCATATGGTTTTTTGTTGGCAGGAGAGCTTTACAAAGGATTGATCATGTAACGGCTGCATCACAGCGTTTGATGGATGGTGATTTCAGTGGGCGTTTACCTGTTTCTGGAGTAGGGGATGAGTTTGATCGATTGTCAACCAATCTTAATGTTATGTTAGACCGCATTGAAGAGTTAAATATTGGTTTACGTCAAGTATCAGATAATATTGCTCATGATCTGAAAACGCCGTTAACACGTCTTAGAAATCGCGCTGAAGAGGCGCTTTCAGGAAATAAGACAAAGCTAGAATATCGTCAGGTCCTTGATAGGGTTATTGCAGAATCAGATCAACTTATTTGTACTTTCAATGCGATTTTAATGATTTCACGTATTGAGGCCAGCAGTACAATTGAACATCTTGAAATGATTAATATGAAACTGATCATTGAGGATGCTGTTGAGCTTTACGAACCTTTTGCTGAAGAGTCAGGTGTTTTACTTCAGTTGGGAGATATATTTGATAAAGAGCTAAAATTGAATCGTGAGCTTGTTGCACAATCAATTTTTAATCTTATAGATAATGCAATTAAATATGCGCCTAAAGGTGGAAGGCAAGCGAAGGTTTGCTTATCAATGGAATATCGTGATGAACATTTATTAGTTGTTGTGAGCGATAATGGACCAGGAATAGCAGAGGATAAACGTGAAAAAGTGACAGAACGATTTGTTCGTCTTGAAGAAAGCCGCACACAACCTGGGTTTGGGATTGGTTTAAGTATAGCAAAAGCGGTTATGAAGCTTCATGGGGGTGAATTGTTACTTGAAAATGCAAATCCAGGGCTTAGGGCTATTTTGTTATTTCCTTAAAGATATTTTTCTTCACTTTTCTCTTTTCATACGTAATAACTATTTTAAAAGTATAAAGCAATAGAAAGGAAAGCAAAATGCTTTTCAAGGGAGCGCAGACGAAACAAGCTTTTTTAAAAACACAGCTTCTTTCTTTATGTCCTCTCGATAAAAGTGGTTCCCAATGGTTAAAAGACATGGAAGAACAAGCAAGGAAAGAAGGTTTAGAATCGCTTGTTTCCATCATTTCAGAGAGTGGAACGCAGATTGATTTTATCAGTTCGGTTATGACCTTATCTCCTTTTTTGCGTGAGGTTTTAATTGCCAATCCATCATATCTTAGTGTTTTATTAAATGTTGATATAGAAACAAGGCTGAGCGAAATTATAGATGATATTACGGCTATTGATAAGGATGAATCTATAAATGAAACTTCATTGATGGCTGCTTTAAGGCGCAAAAAACGAGAAGCGCATGTTCTCATTGCTTTAGCTGATTTGGGAGGTGTTTTTACTTACGAAATTTCATGTGCTTGGTTGACACGTTTGGGCGAAGCAGCATTAAGTGTAGCACTACGTTTTCTATTAAGAGAAGCGCATGATCATGGTAAGATTAATTTGCTAAGCCGCGAAAATCCAGAAAAAGACTGTGGTTTAATTATTTTAGGGATGGGAAAGCTAGGAGCAGGGGAACTTAATTATTCTTCTGATATTGATCTTATTGTTTTCATTGATGAAACATCACCTCATATTGGTAATCTTTCTGAAAGTGTTGACGTATTTTCTAAAATGGTACGCCGATTAATCCGTATCATTCAAGAACGCACTGCGGAAGGATATGTTTTTCGTCTTGATTTTCGTCTTCGTCCAGATCCAGGATCAACCCCTTTGGCCTTACCAGTAAGGACTGCATTGCGTTATTACGAAGGGCGTGGGCA
>NZ_JBHIQG010000129.1:0-1222 GCF_042196425.1 Bartonella sp. AD328YNZD
TATAAAACACCAATACTCCCATATAAAAACATAATACAAATGTAAAAAACAATAGCTTATCAATGATTGAATAAAGTTTTATCTCTACGCTATTCCTTGAGAAAAATCAGAGAATAAAGTGCGTTAACAAACGCGATTTATGCAAAATCTACTTGTTTATCTTTGATATCGTCAACTAATAAACGCGGATCACGAGCAAGCCAAAGTGTAACCATGCCCTCCTTACTATTTTCATTTTGTATAGGAGTAAGACAAACTGTTTGCTCTAGCATAAGTCCGGCATTTTTTAGCCACTTTTCTATTTGTAAAGTCGAAAATCCAAGACGCATATGTGCTTGATCAAAATGTGAAGAATCAGCTTTATGATAACTCAAATCCACAATCAATAAACGCCCATAGGGACGCAAAACACTTGATATCTCATGAAGAAACATTTCAGGATTTTCAAAAGAATGTAAAACCCAATGAAGAATAACTAAATCAAAAGTTGTATCTCCAACAGACAAGTGAAAAACATCGCTATCAAGCACAACTTCAACCGCATGCGTATAAAGATTAGAAAACAATTTTAAGATAGAGTCTCCACCTCTTCCAATATTCAGCATCATCTGAAATGGTTTATCGCCAATGATTTCAAGTAAAGAGTTTTCTACACCATGATCTGCCATATAGGATGACCGTAATACATCCCGTTGCAACGCATTTTGTAAGAAATGCTTCTTCCTCCTTTTTTGACGCTGCTTTTTAATGTCCTTCAAACGTTCTAAATCATGCGCTAACAACACATCATTCTTTGGTAAAGACGAAAGAATACCCATCACAATGTCTTTACCCCCAAAATCATGACAAAGCTTAAAATAAAGGCTATCCCCCTTCTGATAACGCTCAATCAATCGTGCTTCGTACAATAAACGTAAATATCGTGATATACATGCTTGCGACTGATCAAGAATAAAAATAAAATCAGGGATTGTTAAATCTTCATGACGCAAGAGCGTAAGAACACGTAAATGGCTTACTTCTGCAACCGCTTTCAGCAGCTCAATTATTGCATCTAAACTTGTACTTTTTTTCATAATTATCCCCTAAACATTCCTATAAACATTTGTTTATAGGAAAAAAAGTCAAGCATACAACGCATATTCTCATCTATTTTGTGCTCTCTATTTTATCATACTATGAAAAAAATAGGCTCATGTAAAAAACGAACAGATCTTATCCA
>NZ_JBHIQG010000129.1:1322-6375 GCF_042196425.1 Bartonella sp. AD328YNZD
GAATACCATAAATTTTTCTCATTTCAAATCTATTTATGATAAATCAATCCAAATCATTCTCTTACAGCACATAAACGGAGGGAACATATAGATAAAAATACCTTTTATGCCCACCTCAAAACAAGAACTGCATACCATTGAGAAAAAATAAATAATATGATAGTGTCAGCTTGCATCTTTATTAAGTAAAGACGATAATGCTCAATGACCAGAGCATTTGTAGAAGTAATACTATACTCTTCATCTCCTCCTTTTCATTGCAATTTTACAAGCAATAACCGGTTATATTCATGAGTAGAATAACCCTATTTAGGTCATAATTTCATAAGATGTCTCTTACTTTTTTCAATGAATAAAAACTTCCACAGAGCATACACACACTTTATTTATGAAATAACAAACACAATAAAATACACTATTATTCCAACAAAGTTGCGATAAGATAAAAATTCTAGCGTGTAAGAGGTTTATAATTTGCATGCTTAGGATTAAGAGATTCCGCCCCAAGACGACGAACTTTATCAGCCTCATATTCAGCAAAATTACCTTCAAACCATTCTACATGACCATCACCTTCAAAGGCTAAAATATGTGTTGCCAATCGATCAAGAAACATACGATCATGCGATATGATAACTGCACAACCAGCGAAATTTTCCAATGCATCTTCCAATGCACCCAATGTTTCAGTGTCAAGATCATTTGTCGGTTCATCAAGAAGAAGCACATTCCCCCCCTCTTTTAGAAGTTTCGCCAAATGTACGCGATTGCGCTGCCCTCCTGATAAATTTGCCACCTTCTGCTGCTGATCTGCCCCCTTGAAATTAAAAGCCCCGCAATAAGCGCGGCTATTCATCTCATATTTGCCTAATTTAATAATGTCATTTCCACCAGAAATTTCCTCCCAAACAGTTTTATCCCCCACCAAGGAATCGCGACTCTGATCCACATAACTCATGTGAACTGTTTCACCGATACGTATCTGACCTGAATCGGGATTTTCCTGTCCCGTTAACATTTTAAACAAGGTCGACTTTCCCATACCATTGGCACCAATAACGCCAACAATGCCACCAGCAGGAAGTTTAAAAGAAAGAGAATCAATCAATACACGTTCACCATAAGCTTTAGAGAGATTATCAACCTCAATAACAACTTGTCCTAACCTTTCTCCAATAGGAATAATGATTTGCGCCTCTCCAGGACGGCGCTCACGTGCTGCTTGAACCAACTCATCATAAGCCTTAATCCGAGCTTTTGACTTTGCTTGTCGCCCTTTTGGACTAGAAGCGATCCATTCTTGCTCACGTGATAAAGCACGTTGACGCGCTGCCTCTTCACGGCCTTCCTGAGCCAAACGCTTGGCTTTAGCCCCCAAATAAGCAGAATAGTTCCCCTCATAAGGAATACCTCTACCGCGATCTAATTCTAAAATCCAACCCGTTACATTGTCGAGAAAATAACGATCATGGGTTATCAAAAGCACAGCCCCAGGATATTCACGTAAATGCCTCTCAAGCCAAGCCGTCGTTTCAGCATCTAAATGGTTTGTCGGTTCATCCAAAAGTAATAAATCAGGTTTTGACAAAAGTAATTTACAAAGCGCAACACGCCGCTTCTCACCACCAGAAAGTTTTGTGACATCCCCATTGGCTGGCGGACATCCAAGAGCAGCCATAGCCATTTCCACTTGACTTTCTAAATCCCAAAGATTCTGACTATCAATAATATCCTGAAGCTGTGCACTTTCATCAGCCGTTTCTTCGCTATAATTCATCATCAATTCGTTATAACGCTCAAGAATTGCCTGTTTATCTGCAACACCTTCCATCACATTGCCGCGCACATCTTTGCTTGCATCAAGCAAAGGCTCTTGTGGTAGATAGCCACAGCGCGCTCCTTCACAAAGCCATGCTTCTCCTGTATATTCCTTATCTAGCCCAGCCATAATACGTAAAATCGTTGATTTACCAGCACCATTTGGCCCTAAAATACCGATCTTCGCATCTGGATAGAAAGACAAATGAATATTTTCTAAGATTTTTTTATTGCCGTAAGACTTGTTGAGCCCAGCCATATGATAGATAAATTGACGTGCCATAAATTTCTCTTTATATTGCGCGATATTAAAGATTAGGGTTTGAAAAAATTGCTTTCGCTTTTTGAAACTGTACAGTAAATAGTGCTTACACCGTATCAAAAGCTTTTCGCTTTATATTGGTACATTTTTTCTAATCTCACAAGCCCCAGTATGGTTCTGAATGCAAAAAAACATCGCCTCAAAAAGCAAAAAGCAAATCTTTTTAGCTGTCCCTGAAACATGTTATCAAACATTGCCCATCTTTTCCATACCAGATATAACCTTGTATTTTTATCGTATTAAACCAACTTATCAATGTGATAGGATACCAGAAAGAAAAGCAATTCTCTACGCACCTTCTTTTTTTGCCTTATGGGCTTTATATTACGCCGTAAAAAATCCTTCCCTTTTTTCATCGATTTTTTGTTACGGGAAACAATGGACTTCACCCCTTTCCTTGATGTGGCTTAAATTACGTTTACAAAATGACTGCCGCCTTATGGGATCTGACGTCCCAAGCCCAATGATCATGAAGGCGTTGCATCAACACGTAGCAACAAATGACTACAGTGCACTCCCCATTGGTACGTGGTTACAATTCGTAAAAAACTATAAAACAAATTGTAAAAACTTATCCATTCCCCTCTTTTGGCTTGATAACTGTAAAAATAGTATCAATATTCAGCAACTCATTTCAAAACTTCAAGGCGAAATATAGCTTTTTAAAAATACGATAAAAGCGCGTCTCCTATGAGGAATATATTTATGGAAAAAAAAGCCTTAATCGTCATTGATGTTCAAAATGACTTCTTACTTGGTGGAGCACTTGCAGTACCACAAGGTGATACTATTTTACCCGCCATCAATAATCTCATAAATCATTTTGATCACGTTATCTTAACCCAAGACTGGCATCCCAAAAACCATTGCAGCTTTGCTTCCTGCTATCCTGAAAAAAAAACCTATGATACAGTCACTCTTGACTATGGTCCTCAAATACTTTGGCCTGATCATTGTATACAAGGAACACAAGGAGCAGAGTTTCATACATCTCTTAGAGTGGAAAAGGCACAACTTATCCTTAGAAAAGGCTATAATCCAAAAATGGATAGTTATTCTGCCTTTCTTGAAAATGATCAAAAAACACCAACAGGTTTACATGTTTATCTCAAAGAACATGGTTTTACCAAGCTCATTATGTGCGGCTTAGCAACTGATTTTTGTGTCGGATTCTCTGCTCTTCACGCCATACAATACGGTTTTAAAGTCAGTGTTTCATTAAATGCTTGTGCTGGTATTGATGTAAACGGATCACTAAACACTATGCTTAAAACTATGAACGAAGCAGGTATAGAACTGTTAATGCTCTCCTAAAATATTCTTTTCTCATCTACCATTATAACATTCTGATTTATAATGAATAAATTTTTTTACCTATTTAAGAAAGGAACCCCAATATCGTAAAATTCTCTCATTTCACCCCTATTTCAATACCATTCTCTTAAAACATCATAAATAGGATTGATGTATGAATAAAAATCTTGCAAAAAAAACAGCCAAAATGCTTCTTATGAATCATTAAATGCAACAGCAGTTATGATACTAAAAGCTGGTAAAAAGTATAGCGTAAACTTGCACCTTATATTGAAGTCAAAAAGCCTCTATACGTCAAAAGTTATCCAAAAGATTATACATTATTTACCTCATGGAGGAAAATCGCGCAATAGTGTCAACTTTAAAACAAAAACATCAATAAGCAATAACATGGCATTTTTTGCATAAAAAGCCTCTCTCTATTCAAAGACATGCGATAAACAAAAGCGTGAGAAAACACGAATTTTTCATTACTTAGACACGCCCTGTTTATCCAATTGACAACGCTTAAAACGAATCGAAGAATACAATGCTATTCCAATAATACAGACTCCCACAAGTCCTGTTAAAACTTCAGGAACCGATATAATCGTTTGCAGATACATAATCACTGCAAGAACTAGAATTGCATAAAAAGCACCATGCTCTAAATAACGATAATGCAATAATGTTCCTGATTCAACCAACATAATTGTCATAGAACGAACGTAAAATGCTCCGATACCAAGACCTATCGCAATAATAAAAAGGTTGTGTGAAAAGGCAAAAGCACCAACCACGCCATCGAAAGAAAAACTAGCATCAAGAACTTCTAAATAAAGAAACGCCCCTACTCCCCCGTGAGCTACTGTTGTTAAAGTCTTTTGAGGAGTATCCAAGAGATGACCGACAACTTCAACACCGATAAAGGTCAAAAGTCCATAAAGTGCTGCCAATAAAAAAGTTATTTTATTTTCTGCGTCAATCTGACCTGAAACAAATAAGATCAAAATCAAAACAATTGCAATATCAATTCCAACAAGCGCCCCAAACTTTTGAGCAGGTCTCTCTATAACATTAAGCCAATGCACTTCTTTTTTAGAATCAAAAAAATATTTTAAGCCAACCATCATAAGGAAAGTTCCTCCAAAAGCGGCAATCCCCATATGTGCATCGATTAAAACTTCGGCATATCGATGTGGTTCCCATATCGCTAATTTGACTGCCGCAATGGGATTAATCCCAACAGCAACGACAACCACCAATAACGGAAAAACAATCCGCATCCCAAATACAGCTATCAAAATGCCCCATATAAGAAAACGGCGACGCCATAACGGATCCATTCTACCAAGAATACGCGCATTGATAATAGAATTATCAAAAGATAAAGAAATTTCCAAAATCCCTAAAACACAGCAAATAAAAAAATATTTAAGAAAACCAGTAATGCTTCCCGTTTCGAACCAACCAATAGCCCCTCCTAAAAAAATACCAATAATCGTGAAAAAAAAAGCACACCCAAAATAGCGTAATAGGGCCATGATCATTCCTCAAAGTTTATTTTCTAATTCAACTACAGCACACACAGTATAAATCCAAAGCTTGCATCTCTTTAAA
>NZ_JBHIQG010000130.1:0-6348 GCF_042196425.1 Bartonella sp. AD328YNZD
GCGGCTTTACAGTCCATCATACCAGCGCCAGATAATTCTCGAAGTTCTTTTACTTGTGCAGCAGTAATGCTCATATTTGCCTCTTTATTCTGTAACAGTGAAAGCGTGCAAATTTCCTCTGCACGCCAGTAACCTCTTCTTTAGAAAATAAAAGTACCTTAGTTAGGCGTTTTATATTACTCAGGAACTTCTGAAACCGCATTTTCCAACATAGGCTCCACAGGTGCATCAACTTGAGCTCCCAAATCAATACCCATGGCACCTTGCTGGCGTGCAATACCATCAAGAGCAGCACGAGCAAAAAGATCGCAATAAAGAGAAATTGCACGCGAAGCATCATCATTTCCTGGTATTGGATGCGTTACATCATCAGGATCGCAATTGGTATCAATAATAGCAATTACAGGAATACCCAAACGCTTTGCCTCTTGGAGTGCAATATTTTCTTTATTTGTATCGATAACAAATATAAGATCTGGAACAGATCCCATATCTTTAATACCACCAAGCGCACGATTAAGCTTTTCACGATCACGTTCAAGATTTAAACGTTCTTTTTTGGTAAAGCCTTGTGCTTCAGCGGCAAGAATTTTGTCAAGCTTACGCAAACGATGTATTGAATTGGAAATCGTTTTCCAATTTGTGAGCATGCCACCAAGCCAACGCGCATTAACGTAATATTGGGCAGAACGATTGGCCGCATCAGCGATAATGTCAGATGCTTGTCGTTTCGTACCAACAAAGAGAATACGACCACCGCGCGCAACAGTATCTGAGACAAGTTTAAGTGCTCGGTGCAAAAGTGGAACAGTCTGAGCAAGATCAATAATATGGATATTATTACGCTGACCATAAATATAAGGTGTCATTTTGGGATTCCAGCGATGAGTCTGATGACCAAAATGTACACCTGCTTCTAAAAGCTGGTGCATAGTAAAATCGGGTAGTGCCATAAATTTTATCCTTTCCGGTTCAACCTCCGCGGAAAAAGCAGGAAAACCTACTACCGGCGGATGCTTGCTAGACTCTTCTCACAGACTATTTGCAAACACCCAAACTCCGCGTGTGGAATAGTGCAAACATACTATTATTTGATTCTTTTTCAAGTCATTTTCTTCAATCATTTAATATTTGCATTTTCACATTGATCAAGATCTTTTCCAAGTTCGAGGAATTCGAGACTATTCAATTTGGCACGCACAGAAAAAGTTCCATAATCCATATGAAGATCACGCATAACACCATTCTCATGTAAGAGAAAACTGCTACGATAAATCGGCAAACCATCTTTATTTTCTTCATCATCAAAATAAGAGATTGTAACAGGCCAATATTTTTCTTCATCCAATTTTTTCATTTTTTCCGTTTCGCTATCAGATAAAAGTGCCTTCTTTTCCCCTATAACAACACTTTCTTTTATAACTTTATCTGCTTTATTCGTCCCATCAAATACCGTAACATTGTAAAAATGATGCCCTGCTTTTGCATGGCGAATAATATTTTTTAGTTGCATTACTGGAAATTCAGCCATTGCAAGCTTATACTCTTTTTCTTTTGGCTTTTTTAATGTAACTGTAATACCATCCGGAGTGCGCTCTGCGACCCCTTCGGCACGATGCGCAACCTCTTCTCCCTCTTGATCTGTAATATCAAAACGAAATGTACGGCTGTCCCCTGTTTCATAACTCGTCGTCTGTTGATCCGTTAAACGTACCGGCATACCTTCAATGTTCATACGGCTAATGAAACGAAAACGTGTATTATAACCCTGACATACCGAACCAGTAAGCTCGTAAACCATTCGCCCTGTCATCCCAGAAATTGTCATTTCATGCGAAACGTTATCGAGATGAAAATCATAAATTGCTCGATGAGGCACAATAAAAATGGGCTCTTCAGCTCTCGCAGTACATACAAAAACAATATATAAAATTATTATAAATAATGATCTTATCATTCCCAACTTCCAAACTCTATCCCCGTTGCATAACATCATACAATAAGGCAAAAAAGGCTAATTTCTCAATTAACCACACATTTCCTTAAATCAAAAAATAGGGTATGCAATGAATGTATTATAGAACAGCTATGGAGTTTAAATTATGACCAATGGAATTGAAAGAAACCTAGAAAAGTTCGGTATCACTCTTCCTGAAGTAATCCCCCCCCTTGCCAATTACATCACCACTTCGCAAAGTGGTAATCAACTCTTTATTTCTGGACAGCTTCCTCTTATTAATGGAAAACCTATAGCCATCGGTAAAGTTGGTACAACTGTGAATGTCGAACAAGCCCAAAAAGCATCTGAAGCTTGCGCTCTCAATATTCTCGCTCAACTCAAAGCAACTCTGGGTGACTTAAATAGAATAAAACGCATGGTAAAAATTACTGTTTTTGTGGCGGTAGATTCTCATTTTACCGATATCCCTTTTGTTGCCAATGGAGCTTCTGATTTATTTGTCAATATTCTTGGTGAAATTGGAAAGCATGCTCGTTCTGCTATTGGTGTTGCCTCTCTTCCCATGGATGTTCCTGTAGAAGTTGAAGCCATCATAGAAATCTAAATCTTCATTAAAGACAGTGCATCACCCTAGCTAAATATAACTGAATCCAAAATACTTCTTTGTCTTATAACTTTGATAAAACTTGCACTTTTTTGTTTTGAAATTAAAATTCTAAACCTATAATAAAAGGAAACATTTGTATGAAACAAGCTTATGACAATAACAATATTTTTGCTAAATTGATTCGCAATGAAATCCCTTCTGTTCGCGTCTATGAAGATAATGATGTTATTGGATTCATGGATATCATGCCACAGGCACCAGGTCATACGCTGGTCATTCCTAAAAAAGGCTCTAGAAACTTGCTTGATGCAGATACTGAAACATTATTTCCTGTTATTAAAGCTGTTCAAAAAATTGCAAATGCCGTCAAAAAAGCCTTTCAAGCAGATGGGATAACTGTCATGCAATTTAATGAAGCAGCGAGCCAACAAACCGTTTATCACCTCCATTTCCATATTATACCGCGTATGGAAGGAGTAGAACTTACCCCTCATAATGATGTGATAACACCTATAGAAATACTTGAAGAAAATGCAAAAAAAATCCGCGCAGCCTTGTAACATGCTCTTAAGTTGTTGTGCTTTTCTTTCCTGCACGTTTTTTTGTAAAATTTTTCATTTTACTTTTCTTTGAACCAATAGATACATCGGGAGATGAAATTTTTAACTGTAATCTTTCTTTTTCGCCATTTGATTTTTCTGTCAATACGTGAACGATTCCACCATTGCGTAACTTTCCAAATAAAATTTCATCAGCTAATGGCTTTTTAATATATTCTTGTATAACACGCCCTAGTGGGCGTGCTCCCATCTGAGAATCATATCCTTTATTGGAAAGCCATAAAGTTGCAGAAGGGCTTAATTCAAAACCAATCCCCCGATCAGCTAATTGTGCTTCAAGCTGAAAAATAAATTTTTGCACTATCTGATTAATGATTAAGTGAGATAAAGGCGCAAACGGAATAATTGCATCTAATCGATTACGAAATTCTGGTGTAAAGAGTCGATTGATTGCTTCTATATCCTCACCATCACGATGTACTTTCCCAAATCCAATAGCTGATTTTGCCATATCTGAAGCACCAGCATTGGTTGTCATAATCAAAATAATATTGCGGAAATCAATTTTCTTGCCATTATGGTCTGTTAATCTACCATAATCCATTACCTGCAATAAAATATTAAATAACTCTGGATGTGCTTTCTCAATCTCATCGAGCAAGAGAACTGCGTGAGGTTTCTGATCAACTGCATCGGTAAGGAGACCACCTTGATCAAATCCTATATAACCTGGAGGTGCTCCGATTAAGCGCGCTACCGTATGCCGTTCCATATATTCTGACATATCAAAACGCAATAATTCAATGCCTAAAGATGAGGCAAGCTGTTTTGCAACTTCAGTTTTTCCTACACCTGTTGGTCCTGAAAATAAATAACTTCCTATCGGTTTATCTGGTTCGCGTAAACCTGCTCTCGCCAATTTAATTGACGAAACTAATACGGAAATTGCCTGATCCTGCCCATAGACAACCTGCTTGAGCTCTTTTTCAAGCTTACTCAGTATCTTTTGATCGTCCCGAGAAACTGTTTTTGGTGGAATCCTTGCAATTTTAGCAACAGTCGCTTCAATTTCTTTAACACCTATACTCTTTTTGCGCTGTTTTTGTGGCAAGAGCTTTTGTGCTGCGCCACTTTCATCAATAATATCAATTGCTTTGTCAGGTAACCTACGATCAATTATATAACGTGAAGATAATTCTACAGATGCCTTCATCGCCTGATCTGTATATTTAATCTGATGAAAACCTTCAAAATAAGGCTTTATCCCCTGCAGAATCTTAATTGCATCAGTAATAGAAGGTTCATGAATATCAATCTTCTGAAAATGGCGTTCTAAAGCACGATCTTGTTCAAAGAATTTTCGATATTCTCTATAAGTCGTCGAACCAATACACCGCACAGCTCCAGAAGATAATGTAGGTTTTAAAAGATTTGCTGCATCCATATTTCCCCCTAATGTCGCTCCTGCTCCAATTAAGGTATGAATTTCATCAATAAATAAAATAGCATCTGGATACAGCTCAAACTCTTTAATAACTTGCTTTAAGCGTTCTTCAAAATCACCGCGATAACGTGTACCTGCAACAAGTCCCCCCATATCAAGAGAAAATATTGTTGCATTTGATAAAACTTCAGGCACTTGCCCATCAACAATGCGCTTTGCCAATCCCTCAATTATAGCGGTTTTCCCCACTCCAGGATCACCAACCAAAAGCGGATTGTTTTTTGACCTGCGACATAAAATCTGAATCATGCGTGAAATTTCTATTTCACGGCCAATTAATAAATCAATTTTCCCATTACGTGCTTTACAATTGAGATCAACACAATAACTCGTTAAAGCACTTGTTACCCTTTCATTATTGTCCGAAATCTGCTGATCTAATTGCTCTTCAAGTCCTTCAAGTAACATAGATAATCCATCATCACGCGTGATACCATGTGAAATAAAACGTACAGCGTCATAGCGTGTCATTCCCATCTCTTGAAGAAAATATGCTGCATGGCTTTCGCGTTCAGAAAAAATTGCCACAAGAACATTTGCTCCCGATACTTCATCTTTTCCAGCAGATTGAGCATGGATCACCGCGCGTTGTATAACACGCTGGAAAAAATCTGTAGGCTTTGTATCCTCATCAGCTCTAATCTGTTCATCTAGCTCTGAGCGAAGATAATTGGTTAAGCGCTCTCGTAATTCTTCTACATCTACTTGGCATGCCTGAATAACGGAATTTGCATCAGCATCATCTAACAGGGCAAGGAGAAGATGCTCTAATGTTGCATATTCATGCCGTGTTTGAGTGGCAATTGTTAATGCACGATGCAAAACCTCTTCAAGACTAGGTGTAAAAGATGGCATAATTCCTCACTTCTGTTCCATTACACATTGTAACGGATGTTCATTTTGACGTGCACATTCCCTCACTTGTACTATTTTCATTTCAGCAACTTCATAAGTATAGGTTCCACATTCGCCTATCCCATTGTGATGAACATTTAACATAATCCGTGTTGCTTCTTCGAAACTTTTTTTAAAAAAGTTCTTCAAAATGAAAACAACAAAATCCATAGGTGTGTAATCATCATTGAGTAAAAAAACGCGATATAATTTAGGTTTTTGGAGTTTTGCTCTAGCCTTAGGTATTACAACCGCACCATACCTACCTTCTTCCCAATTTTTGCCCTTTTCATAATGCATAATATGAAGTATAGAGTCCACCGTGAGCGTCTGTTCCATGATTGTTTTCCATGCAGCGTATTTTTTATTAATTTTAAGTTCTTTCATAATTATTGCAATACCTGTTTTATAAGAAAAAACTTCCCCCCTATGGTTAGATTTAAGTCACTCATAAAATAACTTCTGTAAACAAATTAGTAATACCATTCGTCTAAACTGCATCAACAAATTACAGAAAAGGAAGCTTTATAGAGGTTTTTTAGGATAAATGGAGAAATAGGATACTGCAAGTGTATATTAACTATCAAAAAATTATGCGCTGCTATAAAAAAATAGCAATCTCTTTTGTTATGTTAGCTTTTTCTCACTGTTGGGCATCAGCTACACCTCAAGGAGCCTATCCTGATAAGTATGCGGCTATTGTTATAGATGCCACTACAGGAAAAACTCTATTTCAAGCCAATGCAACATTGAAGCGTTACCCTGCTTCTTTAACAAAAATGATGACATTGTACCTCCTCTTTGAAGCTATGCAGATGCGTCG
>NZ_JBHIQG010000131.1:0-6250 GCF_042196425.1 Bartonella sp. AD328YNZD
TTTACCGCATCAGATGCGGCTTTACCCGCAGCATCAAGGGCATTTTCCATCACATCAGAAGCTGCTTTATCGGCAGCATCCGTGGCTTTCTTTACCGCATCAGATACGGCTTTATCGGCGGTATCAACTTTATCCGTATCATGTGCAGGATATTCAGAAGCCTTTCGCGCCGCACTTTGAGCAAATGGCGCTGAAAAAACTATGAAAACCGCCATATAAAAGAGTGCTTTCCAATTGATTTTACGATACATTCTTTTCTCCCCTTAAGAGCTCATTGAATAATTGAAACAAATAATTTTTTTTAATGACTACTCGCGTTACTCAACGTTGTAACAGCACGTCGATTTTGATTCCAACAGGAAATATCATCGCATACCGCTACAGGTCTTTCTTTCCCGTAAGAAATTGTTTGAATTCGTTGCGCAGACACACCTAGAGACACCAAATAGTCTCGCACAGCAACAGCACGGCGCTGTCCAAGTGCCAAGTTATATTCACGTGTTCCCCTCTCATCAGCATGACCTTCAACCATAATAGAATAATAAGGATAATGAAGCAACCATTCTGCTTGGCGCGTTAAAATACGTTCAGCATCAGCATCAAGTGAAGAAGAATCGAGACTAAAAAATACACGATCACCCACACTAACTGTAAATTCTTGTCCTGAACCTGATGGTGCCTGATTCAAACCAGCATCATTCATATAAGCGCCATTCATACCGTTAAGTGCACCGATATTTTTTTTGTCACACCCACCCAAGCACAATGATAAAAAAAAGATAACCGCTAAAGAATGAAAGAGAGTATTTTGGGTAGAGCACATAGCCTATTTCTCCTTGAGTTTCGTAAAAAAGGGCAAATTCTTAGAATATTTTTAAAAATAACTGTTAATTCCTAATGAAGACGAAATTTTTTTGTCCTTTGTCACCATTTTTGAATCTCTGCCGATTTTTTTCACTCTCACCATTAACTTCCTCTAACATTTCCCTAAAAAACGTTGTACTTATACATCACGCTGTTTATGCATCATCTCGGTCTTGACGATTTTTTTGCAACGCGTTCAACTTTGCAAAAACCTTATCGGCATCAAAAGTCTTGTGTAGATTTTCTTCACGCTCATTGTCTTCTAGAGCAGCGTTTTCCGTCACAGATGCGGGAAGCAATGACCTATCTTCTTCCGCAGCAATAGGGCGATTTTTTGCCACACGTTGGAGTTCAAAATCTAAATCGATTTGCGAACACAAACCAAGTCCTACAGGATCAAGAGGGACCAAATTAGCGCTATTCCAGTGGGTTCTAAGGCGGATTTGTTCAATCGTTGCTTTTGTTGTTCCAATCAACCGTGCAATTTGTGCATCTTTCAATTCGGGATGGTTAGTGACCAACCATAGAATACCATTGGGACGATCTTGACGTCGAGAAAGAGGGATATAGCGCGCCCCTTTACGTTTTTTTTCAGGAATGTGCACCCTAGATTGAGAAATTTTTAAGCGTGCGTTTTGATCTGCTTCCACCCGTGCAATTTCACTGCGTGTCAATTGCCCAGAACTAATTGGATCTAAACCTTTAATACCATAAGCCGCCTCACCATCGGCAATAGCTTTTACTTCCAAGACATGCAATTTACAAAATTCTGCAATCTGATCAAAAGAAAGAGCTGTATTATCAACCAACCAAACAGCTGTTGCTTTGGGCATCAAAAGTTGCGTTGCCATTTTTATAAATCCTCTTCTGCGCCTAGGTTACCCGCTCACTTAAGAGCACTGAAACTTTATTACATAATTACATATCAGGTTTTCCCCACCCACTCTTAAAACAAAGCGTGGCATGGAATAAACCATTTTGCCATGAAACTGCCTTCTGTTATAGCGTGATTTTTGCTCAACGACAAGAGAGCTCTCTTGTAATGATCCTCAACAAGGTATCTTTACCTTTAAGATGAATTTTTTTATAAAGGCTTTATTCGATTATTTCACCTCACGTTGTGGCACATTTACTCTGGTGGGATGCACGTTTTATCGCCTTGAAATTCTAAAAAGTATCCAACTGGAAAGAAAGCCCTCAAACAGGAAAGAAAACTATGGCAGGCCATTCACAATTTAAAAATATTATGCACCGCAAAGGGCGTCAAGATGCAATGCGCTCGAAAATATTCTCTAAGCTTGCACGCGAAATTACTGTAGCAGCAAAACAAGGTGCTCCTGATCCAGCCATGAATCCACGTTTAAGACTTGCTATTCAAAATGCTAAAGCACAGTCAATGCCGAAAGATAATATTGAACGCGCGATTAAAAAAGCTTCAGGCACCGATGTCGAAAATTATGATGAAGTGCGCTATGAGGGCTATGGACCAGGGGGTGTTGCGGTCATTGTTGAAGCTTTAACCGATAACCGCAACCGCACCGCTTCAAACGTGCGAGCAGCCTTCACCAAATCAGGAGGAGCCTTGGGGGAAACAGGTTCTGTAAGCTTCATGTTCAATCGAATTGGTGAAATAATTTATAAGCCAGAAGCAGGAACAGCAGATAACATCATGGATGCAGCAATTGAAGCTGGGGCCGAAGATGTACAATCAGAAGAAACCGGACATCATATTACCTGCGCATTTGAAGATATTGGTGAAGTTTCAAAAACACTTGAAGCAAAACTTGGGGAAGCAGAATCGATTAAAACGATTTGGAAAGCCACCACCCTTGCACCAATAGATGAAGAAAAAGCTTTATCCGTTTTACGGTTGATTTCAACATTAGAAGAAGATGATGATGTGCAAAATGTTTATGCCAATTTTGATGTCAGTGATGAGATTTTAGCAAAACTGTCTGTATAATTCCCATCATTAGCATAGGCACTCTCTTCATCTATGAGAGACGCAAAAGTATCTATCATCCTTCTTCTTTATCCGCAGATATAAAAGCCCCGCGTCGATAGCGGGGTCAACCATTGGTGCAAAACCCAAGGCATCATCACACACTTTACCAACTCATAGAGGTTATGCAACAGCCCTTGGCACTTGAGGCGGTTCATAAGAGCTGTTTTTATTCCTTATCTTATACAGTTTCACTCCACACGGCTCTCCCTGTTTGTAACGTGCACACAAATGGTTTTGGTTGATTCAATATGAAATAGGTTTGGAATGAAAGAATCCTAGGATAGTCGAGACTCTCATTCAATATACAAAACAATAAATTATTATAAAGCCAAGCTTTGTAGTAATAAAACCGCAATCAATCGCAGAAAAAAGAAAGCATTGCAAAAAAGCATGCACCCTTGAACGCCCAAACACTTCTGATAATAAAGCACACAAAACTCTATAGCATCACCTTGTGTTACATACCCCAAGAATTATCCATAAATCCCCTTTCTATTTGATCTTTTTATTCTTTAAGATTAACCTTTCCTCCTTGCTCTCAAGTGATGAAGATTTTACCCCGATCTGATCTGTAAACAGTTTTGATTTTCTTGACGTATTCCTATGACGAATCACTTTACGCATCACGCATGAGATTTGTTTGTACCTTAAGTCCTGTCAAACAAGCCCTCCTCTAAATATTCACCACCCACTAAAAAACACGCTGAAAATATATCAAGGAGATTTACATATCTTATATCACCACACCTCAAAGACAGTGTTTCTCGTTTATGAAGGAACAAACCACCCCCATCATACACTTTGCCAACACCTAATGTTGCTGATAAGTCTTAGCCTCTGAGACAGTTTAAGAGGCATTTTTACTCCTTTGAAGTGTTTTTCTCCACACGGCTCTCCTCGCTTATGACGTACAAGAAATATGGATTTTGATTGATTCAAAAGAGAACAGATTTAAAATGGGAAAATCTTACGATATTCAGGGCTCTTATTAAAGTTTAAAAATACTACACTATCATTACAAATCAATATATTATAATGATATAACAGAATAAGTAATTATAAAGCCAGAGCGGGCTGTTTGGCAAAGTATTTTATAAAAAACCGGTATATCTCTCTAATCTATTGCAGATAAATTTTTGACTTTATAGCATTAATTTATGGCATTGTATGCTTCCTAAAAATAGCGTCATTGATCTTATAAAATCTGTCCTTTTTCTGTTACCTATCCCTCAATATTCAAACCGAAAACCACAATATACTTGAGATAAAGAGTAAAACGATTGAGCACTTTGGAGACTGTTATAAACTTTTATTAAAGAGACATGTCTGAACGCTCCCAAGCCCATTTCACGGCAGCGCCCGTGAATGATATAACAATAAAGTCACTGAACACCTGCATCTTTAGGTTTGTGGAGAAGCAAGCCGGAACCATCATTATATATTTTGCCAGCTCGTGGGTGTTGCGACAGCCCTGAGTACTTAAGACAGTTCATAAGAGCCATTTTTAGTTCTTTTTTGTACAGTTTTATCCACGCACTTATCCCGCTTTTGACGTTCAAGAGATATGATTTTGATTGATTCAAAGAGAACAGATTTGAAATGAGAGAATTTTGCGATATTCACGGTTCTTATTCAAGGTGCATAACGCTAAATTATCATTATAAATCAATGTATTGTATAAACCAGAAGAGGTCAACAGTATCAGGTATGTTCGAAACGAAAAAACAATCTTATTTGGTCAAAACAATAAAACCGTATAAAAACTAATACCCATATCACCACCTTTCATACGAGTTTACGGCTTTTTAACTTTACAGCTTTTTAAAAGTATCTAAAGCAATATCTTTTAAAGAATGGAGATTCCACATTTGCCTCACACTTTTATTTCTCTTGTTCGTTAATGAGAAGAAACTCCTTACAAAACAAAAAACCCAAAACACGACACGATAAAATGCCACGCGCAATATCCCCCAATGGCCTCCACGCAATCTCCCTACGTAATATTATTGTATTGCGAATTCATGCTCTGGTTCTGTTTTTGTTAAAGAAAAATCTCTCAATGCGCATGCCTTTCATTTCATGAAAGCAGCCATAGTATAACGTAAGTTCCCCGTAGGGTATAAAAGCCTCTCTACCATCTTTACTTCGTAAAGCGATAAGCCGGCATCATTATGCTCTTTTCTAGCTTCTAATGTTGTAAACTCTCAGCCCTTGAAATGATTCATGAAAAACATTTTAGTTCCCTTTTGAAAGAACTTTATTCATACATCAACGCTGGTATCAATGTTTCCATCAATGTCGCTTGTGACCTGTAACAGAATAATTTGATAAGAAAAAATCTTATAATATTGAGAGCTCTTATGATGCAAAACAATGAATTATCCTTTTATGGAGTAAAATACCGTCATCTACGGTATGATAGTATAAGGTTATCAACATATTGATTTATAATGATAATTTAGCATTATATACCTTGAATAAGAACCGTGAATCGTAAATTTTTCTTATTTCAAATCTGTTCTCTTTTGAATCAATCAAAATCATATCTCTTACACGTTATAAGCGGGGAGAGCTATGTAGCGTAAAACACTTCAAAAGAATAAAAAAGCTTCTTATGAACCGTTTCAAGGGAAAAGGGCTGTTGCAACATTAGACGCTAAACATATGATGGTGCCGACTTACTCTATTTTATTAAGCATCTAGAATTCATTGACACATTCAATATTTTTTAAAGGCCGTGACCAATATTCTTAAAGCTTCCTTTAATTACAGAAAACGCATGAAGAGCCAGCAGAGAAAACATCCTCGACAAAAATCCGGATTCTTCACAAACTAAATCGGAAAGAAAATCAAAAAAAATATATCTAGCAGCACTTTGCATAAAAAGTTGAAATCTAGAAACCTCAAAACTTTCGGTTATACTTTTTAAGGTATTGTTTTTTAAAACCCTTTCCCCAAGGAAACTTCACTATTTACAAATAACCGTAGATGATAGGTGAAATATACATAACTCCCCATGCCCACTATAATCAATTCCTTCTTTTAAATAATTAAAGACAATTGAGATTGTGTAAACTTGAAACTGTATAGACTATATTCCCTCTATGTTCTGTTTTTAAGCACTTTGTTTTATTGTATAGTAAGCAATGGCGACCATGCTGGATCAGAAGCATCATTGGGTGTGGGGAGTTGACGTTCATTGCGTCCCGTAATGTCAATGGTATAAATTTTTGGTCCCATACCCGGATTTTTGCGAAAAAACATTAGCACACGACCATTTGGCGCCCAAGTTGGTCCTTCATTGTGAAAACCCGTGGTTAAAATTCGTTCTCCTTGTCCATCTGGGCGCATAACACCGATAGAAAATTGTCCGCTTAATTG